>JAHBWE010000023.1 GCA_019637155.1 Labilithrix sp.
AGATCAGAGAAAGAAAGAGATAGGGCGGGGGCGCCGAATCGATCCACGCGGCACTGCACAAGCCGGGTGTGGAAAATAATCGGCAGCTCATCCGTGAAATAGTGGTTGCGGCGTCGGCGGCCGTAAGCACAATGCTCCCCTGCACGTCGCCGGGCCAGCCGCCACAAGCGGGGGTAGTTTCTGCCGGGCGACGCGGCGGCCAACGTTCTTCGCCCCACGTAGTCGGGCGTCCCTGGCGTCAGAAGTCCACCGATTCGAACCGTCAACACGGCTCGTCGGGGATCGTCTGGTGCCCGCGGCCGGTGGTCCCGGACGAGCCCTTCTGAAAGGAAGGCTCGCCAATGGCAGCCCAAACCGAAAACGGGACGCCCTCGTCGCCCCATATCTCGTCCACGTCGGCCGCCGCCCACCCCTTCACGCCGCCCATCAAGACCGGCGATCCGAAGGGCGACTGCGCCGGCTTCGAGAAGTACCGCAAGAAGCCGCAGGTCAAGCAGGCCGGCGTGCGCATCCTCACGGCCGTACCGATCCGCAACCCGGTGAAGTACGAGTGGGTCACCGTCCACCCCGAATGGGTCTATGAGCCCGTCGACATCCTCACTCTCGAGGACAAGACGTCGTTCATCATGAACCCGGGCCTCGAGCTGGAGCTCGAGGGCCTCGGCGTGCGCACGGTGGCGCTCTACCCGGCGGTCTCGAAGGGAGGTGCCGTCTTCCTGTGGCCGAACCGACTTACCGACCGAATCGACTCCTGGAAGGAGACGTCGGACCGCGCGATTGAGATCGCGAAGGGAACCTGGGTCCGCATGTCTTCGGACATGTCCGCCAAGGAGTACGTCACGACCGTCGCCGTGAACGATCTCGGCAAGCCGCCGTGGCCGGGCGACATGACCTACGACAGCCTCTGGGACCTCGCCGCGAAGCACCGCACGATCGACAGCGTCGACCACGTCGTCCTTCGCCGCCTCGCTGGCGACTTCTAACGAGGAGTCGCGTCATGGCCGACGGGCGGGTTACCTCCATCCAGCTCTGGGACTTCGAGTTTCGGGATCTGGAGGGCGGTAACCCGCCCGTCCTCATTTGCGGCTGCGTGGAGGACTTCTTCACCGGCCGACGAGAAGAGCTTTGGCTTTACGACGGCGCGCACCCGAAGGAGCCGCCGTTCCCGATCGACGAGGGGACCCTGCTCGTCGCCTACGGCGTCCGCGCCGAGCTTCAGTGTTTTCGGGTGCTCAACTGGCGGCTGCCGAGCGCGGCGCTCGACCTGAGCAGCGAGTTCCGGCTCCGCGTCAACGGCACGCGCGAGGACGGCTTCAGCATCCTCGACGCGCTCGAGTTCCACGGCAAGCCGCACGTCACGCGCGAGCACAAGGACAACATGCGGAACCTCGCGCGCCGGGCGGATCCGCCGACGTACACGCCTGGCGAGAGGCGGTGGTTGACCGCCTACTGCTGGACCGACGTCGACGGCGCGCGCGACCTGCTCCTCGAGACGTGGCACGAGATCGACTGGGAGCGGGCCGTCAACGTCCGCGGCCGATACCAGCTCGCGCTCTCGGAGGTCGAGGCACGCGGCGTCAGCATCGACGTCGATACGCTCGAGAAGATCAAGGACGGGCAGGAGTTCGTCCGCTGGAGCTTCGCCCACCTGGCCGAGGCTCGGTATCCGGGCGTGTTCAAGAAGGGCCGCTTCATCCGCCGCGGCTTCGCCGACATGCTCAATCGTGAGGGCAAGGCGTGGCCGACGACGCCGACGGGCCAGTTGAAGCTCGACAAGAAGACCTGGCAGACGATGGTCCGGATCCATCCGGCCCTTAGCCGGCTGAACGAGGCGCGCGGCATCCTCGAACAGTTCCACACGCCGAAGCTCGCCGTCGGAAGCGGCGGCCAGAACGTCTCGCCGCTCTGGTCCTATGCGAGCAAGACGGGGCGCACGCAGTTCTCGGGATCCCGCTACATCTTCGGTCTTCCGTCGTGGAACCGCGGGCTCATCCTGCCGAACCCCGGAAAGGTCTACCTTTACGCCGACTATCGGCGTCAGGAGCCGGCGGTGCAGGCCGCGCTGTCCGACGACGACGTCATGAAGGCCGCCTATCGGGCGCCGGGCTGCTTCTATCTGAACTTCGCCATCGCGGCGAAGCAGGTTCCGGCGGACGCGACCGACGAGGAGCTCCGCGAGCTGCGCGAACGATTCAAGACGATCACGATCGCAACGTCCTATGGGCAGAGCGCGTGGTCCCTCGCGGCGCAGCTCGGCATCGCCGACGTCGACGCCGCCGAGATGCTAGGCACCTTCAGGAAGACGTTCCGGACGTACGTCGGATGGAGCGACAACGTAGCCGACGTCGCCAAGCTCGAAGGCAGGCTCTCGACCCTATTCGGGTGGGAGCTTCAGGTCGGCCGCAAGACGAACGAGGCGTGGAAGATCGCCGCCGAGGACCGCACGGCGAGGAACTTCTTGGGTCAGGCCACCGCCGCCGAGATGACCAGGATCGCGCTCGTCCTCGCCGTCGAGCGCGGGCTGCGTGTCGCAAGCGTCGTCCATGACGCTCTGTTGGTTGAGGCCGACGAGTCCGAGTTCAAGGAAGTCCGCCACGAGCTCGTGCGGGCGATGCACGAGGCGAGCGAGCTGGTGCTGTTCGGCTTCCGCGTCGAGGTCGACGTGAAGGAGATCCGCCCGGTGTCCGTGCTTCACCCGGACCGCTGCCTCGGCAAGGGCGCGGCGACGTGGCTCGAGGTCATGAAGATCCTGGGGTTGAAGTGAGCGTCCCGGCCTTCATCAAGGGCCCGATCCCCTGGGCCGGCTGGATGCACGTCGCGTGCAGCGTCCGCGGCTCCGCCGCAATCGTCGCCCTGCACGTGTGGCTCTGGGCCGGCATCAAGAGAAGGCGCACCGTCGCCATCAACCTCGCGCGACTTCCCATCGGCCGCGCGTCCGCCCGCAGGGGCTTGAAGACCCTCGAGGAGCTTGGCTTGGTCACCGTTCAACGACGTCCCGGGCGACGGGCCGTCATCACCATCGTCATGAGGAGAGAACCATGAGTAGACGTCAGATTCAGCTTGTCATGATCGGCGGGACTCCGTTGGAGCGGGGGTTGCTCGCCTCCGAGATCTCGTCGTCGATGGGATGCGGAGTCGTGAGCATCGCCGACGGCGAGACTTTCGAGTTCAGCGACGCGTCGCAAGCGGACTTCGACCAGAAATACACCGACGTTTTCAAGAGCGGCGAGCACGGTGTTGGCATCGTGCTCCGCGTCTGAGCTCGTCGCCGTGCAGTGTCGCCGCGGGCGTCGGCGCATCGTACCGATGCGCTGGGGCCGCTCCACACTGCCGGTTCGCGATGGAGGCGAGACCGCCAGAGATTTTACCGGCTTCAACGTACCCGCAACCCATGAGTGCCACGCATGTCATCAAGAGACCCTTTGAGCGCGGAGGACCGCGCGTGCGTCCAGCGCATGGCGCAGGCGATCCGGGCCGCAGTCCTCTCGCAGGGGATCCGCGAGGCGATGGCGTCCGCCTCCCGCGAGGCTGTGGATCTCCTGCGGGCTGCCCCTCGCGTACCGGAGCGGCGACTCCTCAGCACCGAGGAGTCCGCGGCGTACGCGGGCGTGACGCCGGCTGCGCTCCGCGTGGCCGCGAGCAGGGGCGTGGTCTCGCCCGCCGGCCGGCGCGGGCGGTCGCTCACGTGGTCCATCGACGCGCTCGACGCCTGGATGACGGGGGCCGCCGATGACGCTCGTGGGCGAGTACGTCAGCCGATGGGGCATGTGGGTCTCGCCCGAGCCGGTGCCCGGAGCTCCGGGAGTGTACCGTCGTCGGGACGGCGGGTTCGTGGTGCGCGCGCGGGTGGTGCACGTGCGGACGGGCCGGACAGTCACGATCTGTCGGGCGCTCGGCGACGAGGTGAGCCCGCAGCGCGCCTACGTGGTGTTGCAGGATCTCAAGCGGGCGGCGCGCGTGGGCGTGCTGGACGCCGTGCAGACGGAGATGCCTACCGCGAAGAGCTTCGCGCTCTCGTTGTTCAAAGCAAAGGTCGCTGACGGCAGCATCGCGAGCGCGAAGGGCCGCGAGAAGTGGGCAACGATCCTCGGCCACCTGGCGCGCGCAAAGTGGGCCGACTACCTGCTCGACCGGATCGAGCCTCGCGACCTGCACGAGTGGCGCGACTCGCTCCCCTCGCTCACCTGGACGCGCACCCGCTTCGATTGGCAGACCGGCCAGCCAGTTGTGATCAAGACCGGCAAGTACGCGCCCACGACGCTCAACGACTGGCTCGCCGTCGCGCGCGTGGTCTTCGCCGCCGCGAAGAGGAAGTACGGGCTCCCGGCCGACCCCATGGCCGACGTCGAGGACTTCCCGCTGAAGGGCCACCGCACGTACACGCGCGAGGAGCCGAACGCGCTCACGCCGGAGGAGACGGCGACGTGGCTGGCGAAGCTCCGGGAGCTCTACCCACGGCTGTTCGCGATGGTGCTGCTCGGGTTCGTCCTCGGTCAGCGCCCGAGCACGCTCCGTCCGCTCCGGCGGAAGGGCAGGCAGGCGGACCTCGACCTCGCCCGCGGCGTGATCCAGATCCGCCGGTCGCACACCCTTGGCGACGAGGTGATGGAGGCGACGAAGACGTTCGCCGACCAGGAGGTCGCGCTCCCGAAGAGCGTGCTCGACGTCCTGCGCGAGCACGTCGCGTGGCTCGACGCCGGCTACCCGGAAGGAGGGACCTGGCAGCAGCGCAAGTCGGAGCTCCTGTTCCCGTCCGCCGAGGGCAAGCTGCTCTGCCGGTCGGCGCTGCAGAAGCCGTTCGCGAAGGTCACGGAGGCGTGCGGGCTCGGCAAGAGCATCACGCCGCGCGCGATGCGCCGGACGTTCCAGGACCTTACGCGGAAGGCCGGCGTCGACGGCGTCGTGGCGATGGCGATCTCGGGCCACGCGACCGACGCCATGCGCGTCCGGTACTCGACTGCGGGCGGACCCGAAATCGCCGCGGCGATCGGGAAGGTCGTGAGCATCGCGACGGCGAAGCCGCGGGCGGGAAGGGCGAAGAAGAAGGCGGGGTAGATCGTCAGCGATGTGGAAAGCGCGCGCGCAGCTCCGCGCGACCATGGACTCCGAGCTGCCGGTAGACGTCCCGAAGATGGTACCGCGCGGTCTCGTAGCTCATCCCGAGCTCGCGAGCGACGCGCGGGAGCGACAGCCCCTCGGCCACGCGCGTCGCGACCTCACGCTGCGTCGGCGTGAGAGAGAAGAGCGCGTCCTCGTCGACCGTGTTCGCTGGACGCTCACAGAGCGCGAAGAGGAGGCGGCGATCGGCGGCGCGTCGCGGCCGCGGCCCCGAGCGCGTAGGATCGACGAAGCTCGCCTCGATCTGGTGGCGCGCCGAGACGACGAGCGGCGGCGGCGCGGATTTTGCGACCCGGGAGGCGCGCGCGACGAGCGTCGTGAAGAGCCGTCCTTGCGCTAGCTTGGTGCTGATGTCCAGGTGGAGGACGAGTGCCTCATTTACGCTCGGACTCTTGTAGAGGACCAGGCTCGGAAGGTCGACCCACGCCAACGGGATCACCCGCGCGAGGTCGCCGGAGATGGCGAGCTTCGCGATGCCGCTCCCGAGCGCGTTGGTGATCCATGGCGCCAGCAACCTGATGACGAGCGCGTCGCCGTCCTCGAATGGTCGACCGCCCTCGCCGCGATAGAGTGCCGCGGAGTAGCTCCCTCCGAGTGTATCGTAGCGCGACACGGCGCCGTCCGCGTAGCCGAAGCGCGCGAGCCCCCGGACGAGAGGGCCCGCGCGCTCGCGCGCGGTGCTGTGGGTCATCACCCGGTACGGCTCTCCGCCGGAGTGATCGAGGAAGGCTGGCGACGGATCCCACGAGAGGTGACGCATGTGGAGCTCGCGCCAGCCGTCTTCGATGCCGTGGACGTGCGCGAGGGGCGAGAAGCCGAAGCCTGGCCCGATGCTCACCGCCTGGACGTCCAGCGCACGCTGGAGCAGGTGCGACGCTTCCGCGACGTCTTCGGTGCTGCCGAACCCCCTCTGCAACAGTGCGAGCAAGCTCCGAAGCGCCGCTGAGTCCACGATCGTAGGAGGATACACGGCGCGACCGCGCCGCGGGAGGGTGGCTTGGCGTTCGTGGCCAGCTCCACGTCACTGCGGGAAGGGGTGCAGCCCGCTCGCTACCGGCGGATCGACCGCGCCGTCCCAGTCGTGGGGCGCGTTGGCTCCGTAGTCGCCGGTGTGTCGGAACAGCGTCGTGCGGTAGGAGGGGGCCGGGACGGAGAACTCGGAGGCAGGCACGACGAGCAAGATCGTGTCGTCGCGCAGGATGACGCGCGCCATCGACGTCGCCGACGACGTCGATCCGCCCGACGCGTCGGTGACCTTCAACGACCAGCCGGCCGCGGGCGAGTACTCGGCGGCGTACCAGCGATCGGTGCCCTTGAAGAAGTCGTTCGGGTATGCGGCCGCAGGCACGTAGTTGTTCGAAGGGTTCCCGTCCGCGTCGAACACGAAGCCGTACTGAAAATGATTCGTCGCGTCGGTCAGTGGGATCGGGTCCTGTACCGTCGCGTAGAGCATGAGGTAGCTGCCTTCGACGAGCGGCTGCACGGGCGACGGGCAAAGCGTGAAGCCGTTCGGCCCCGCGCCGCACGGAAAGTCGGAGTTGTTGAAGCGAGCGTCCAAGAGGGCCTGCGCGAGCGTCGTCACGAGCGCGCCACGGCGCAAGAGCCGCGTGAAGTTCCCCGGTGCCTTCGGAGGAACACCGCTACCAGACCACTGCGTCAAGCTCGGGAGTGACGGCAGGACGCACGCGAGGTGAGGCTCCACCACGCCGAAGAAAGCGGCGAGCTGGGCAAGCGCGGTGAGCTTCGGGTCTTGCGGCGTGCACGCCGTCGACGCGCCCGCGCAGCGGAAGTTCAGGACGGTAGGGCGCTCGAGCAAGACCGGCCAAGAAGAGCCCGTGAACTCCCCCCCCGTGAACTCCCCCCGCACACGGTAGAGAGCGCCGATCGCGTGCGTTCCGGGGGCCTTGCAAACGTACTTGAAGGCCAGCGTCTGCGATTGTCCCGTGGGCACGAAGGGGGCGCGGGCGACGATCGTCCCGGCCTCTACGGAGCTCTGGATCGGTGTCAACTGGTCCGTTGGCCCGTCGTAACGGATCTCGACGTGCTGGCTGGGGGAGAGCAGGAGGTGCGACGTCGTGGCGCCAAGGGCGCTCCCCGTCACTCCGAGCGTCGCGGTGGCGTCGTGCGCGACGTCGAGCGTGCACCCGTCGGTGCAGGATCCATCGAGCGTCAGCGAGAGCGACGGATACCGAGCGGCGCTCCCCAAGATCTCGGCGAGCTTGTTGCTGACGTACATGAGCTCTAGGCCGCCGATGCCGCTCCGCAGCGTCTCTTTCGTCTCGGCGGCGAGCTCTGTCAGCGACTCCTGCAGCGCGTGCCCCACGCTCGCGGGCGCCGCGCTCGGCGCCGGCGGCGGGTTCAAGGGGGGGACGCACTGAACGTCGCGCTGGATCCACGCCGTGGTCGGCCCCCGCCCCTCCGCGACGGTGTGAAGCTGAACCTCGATCTTCCCAGGACCCTCCTGTGCACACTCGAGCGGCAGAGGCGTCAGCTGCGGTGAGAATTGTCCGAAGGCGACCCACTCCGCGCGCACCGGCGCGCGGAGTCGGATCGCACCCGTCGCCTCGGCTCGGACGACGTAGTTGCCGTTCACCTGAGGCGTAACGACGATCGGCGTCTCCCACGTGGCGCCGACGAGCTTCGGCGCCACGGGGCCCAGGAAGACGACCGCGTCTCGCCCCGCCGCGGGGCCGCCCGGCATCGTTTCCCTGAGCCAGACCCTTGAGAAATGCGGGATCGGCGTGGCCAGCCAGGTTTCCTCGACCCCTCCGACGACCTCCGCGCCGAGCGCGAACGTCTGGAGCGACTCGCGTTCACCGCCCTCCGACTCCAACGTCGCGGAGGACACCCACCGCTGGCCGTCCTCCGTCGGCGGGAGCCGTACGAAGAGCCCCGCCGGCGTCGTGAACACGAGGCCGCTCGGCTCGAGCGCGTACCCGGAGTCGTCTCCGCGTTCGACGCGTGTGATGCGAATGTCGACGCCTGCGGGCGCCGACCCCTCGGGGACCCACAGCACCGCGTCGCCGTCGTCGCTGACGACGAAGCGCTCGGGCCGCGGGCTCTCGTCGTCGCCGCAACCGCTCGCGACGACGAGCCCGACGGCGAACGCGCCGATCGCGCGAGGCTTCACGGGTTCTCCGTGATGCTGAACGCGTAGTCGAGCGGCGGTCCGCTGGTGGTGACGATGACGTAGTAGGTCTTGCCCGGTTCGACGGGATCGGTGCCCTCGCGGATCGTGAGGTTGCAGCTCCCTGCGTTGTCGCAGCAGCGCAACCCCCCGGTGATGTCGCAGAGACCGATCGTCGTGTCCGTCTGCCATCGGATCGCTCCGCCGAACGGAGGCGTGAGGGTCGTGACGTTCACGGCGACGCTCGTGAAAGCCTGCGCAGGGACGTACTTGTAGTAGTGGGCCGAGGTGGTGCCTGGCGGCAAGGAGCCGGCAACGTTCTGTCCGCTGGTGATCGTCTGGGCCTTCGCGGGCGAGTCGGGGCTCGTCGAGCCGGCGTCCGCGCCGGAGTCGCTTCCGGCGTCCGCTCCCGCCTCAACCACAGGTCCGGCGTCAACCCCAGGTCCGGCGTCGACGATCGTGCCACTCTCGGCACTCGGGCCTGCGTCCTGAGAAACGCCCTCCGTCGAAGCCGACTCGTCGCCGCATGCGGCGAGTGCAGCAGTCCATGAGCCACACACCAGGAGTGCGTACACGAGATGACGAGTGTTCATTGGCCGCTCCTTCTCCAGTGCCCACGCGCTGCTTGATAGACAAGGCGGCGCGGGGCGACTCGGGCCGCTACCGGCCGTGTGCTAGATCGCTCGCGTGACGCTATGCGCGGAGCGCTGGGCTCGATATCCCCCGATCGGAGGGGGCCGGGCGCCGCCAAGCGGCCGACTCGGTCCCGAGAGCGCCGGTGCACCAGCGTCGTCTCGACCCGCCCCGCCTTCGGCGTCCACACCACTCGCCACACCAGTCCGGCCCGGCGCCACACCACCTGCCCGACCATCCTGGCGTAACGCTCCGTTACGTCCAGAAACGCGAAAGGCCGCCATCGGCGGCCTCGCTATTGAGCGGGAGAAGGGATTTGCTCTTCCCTGTACGAGTCCGCGAAGCCGGCCGAGTCTTCGAGGCCGAGCGAAGTGGACGAGTACACGGGAAGACAGAATCCCTGAAAATGGCGAAGGGCCAGGACCGAAGGTCCTGGCCCAAGCAGAGAGCGGGAGAAGGGATTCGAACCCTCGACGTCCACCTTGGCAAGGTGGCACTCTACCACTGAGTTACTCCCGCAACCGTGTGGTGCAGGCTTCATAGGCGAAGCGGATTGGCTCGTCAACACGCTCGTGATGGGTCACTTGCAGCGGCCGTGCGTGCCGGCTGTGTGGATGGTGGCGAGCTCCTGCGTCGTGAGGGCGCGGTCGTAGAGGGCGACCTCGTCGATGGAGCCGTTGAAGCGGTTTTGGCCGTTGGAGTCGGCGCCGATGCGGAGGGGGAGGGAGTTGTCGGGGAGGGTCACCGTCGTTGGGAGCGACGTGACCTCGGCGCCGTTCACGTAGAGGCGCGCGGTCGCGCCGTCGTAGGTGCCGGCGACGTGGACCCATGCGTTTGTCGGTAGGTTCGCGGGGCTCGAGGTGACCGTCTCGCCGAGGATGATGCGGAGCTTGTTCGCGTGCGTGTCGAGCAAGTAGCCGTTCGACGTGCCTGCGCCGATCTTGTCGATGATGCGGCCGCCGAGCTGCGTCGCTCGGATCCACGCCTCCATCGTGATCCGCGCCGGACGTAGGGGCGGCGCGTGCGGGACCTGGACGAAGCTCGTGCCTCCGAGCATGAACGCCTCGCCGACGTGTCCCGCATCGTACGTCACCGGCGTCGCGCCGCTCTGCGTGCCCGACGCGCCCGCGTGCGTGCTCACCCGATCCTGCATCGTCCCGTCGCCCGTCCACCACGCGATCATGCCGGGCGCCGCTGCAAGACACGGCGGGCCTGCGTCGGCGTCGGCGTCGGCGTCGGGCTCGGAGACGTCGACGTCGGGCGTGACGGACGCGTCGGCATCGGGATCGGCATCGGCATCGGAATCGATGGAGGCGTCTGTGCTCGCGTCGGGCGTAGGCGCGGTCGGAGGTCCCGCCTCCTCTGGAAGCTGGCCCGTCCCCGTCATGTCGAGGCCGCATGCGAGGAAGAGGCGCGCTGCGAGCGCCGCGAGCGCGAGGCGCCTCATCGCAGCAGCATCGCGACGGTCGTGCTCGGCTTCGACGCGTCGCCGCCCGCTGGGACGAAGGCGCCGACGGCGGCGACGCTCGGCGCTCCGTCCGTGAGGGCGAGGCGGAGCGTCGCGCGGTCGCCGGCGAAGAAGGGCTTGCGGTAGCGGAGCTCGATGGCGCGCGCGAGGAGGAGGTGCTCGGTCGGCTTCGTGCCCGGCGCGAGGCGCACGCGCGCTCGCTCGACGGCACGCGCCACCGCCGCCTCCTCGAAGAGGCGCGGGTACACGAGCGAGTTCACGTGCTGGTTCGAGTCCGTGTGCATCATCCCGAAGAGGTGCTCGTGCGCGGGCTCGAGCGCGTGGCTCGCGACGAGGGCGACGGCCTCGGCGTGCGGGTGCTCGTCTTCGGGGATGGCGGGTAGGCCGGCGAAATCGAGACGGGTCACCTTGCGTTCGGCCGGCGGGCCGAAGGGGCGCGTCATGACGTGCTCGGCGTAGAGGCGGCCGACGCGGCGGCGCGGGGCGTCGGGCGGGGGAGCGGGCGCGAGCGTGTGCGCGTTCGGGGCGTAGGCGTCGAGCCACATGTCGAGGAAGATGCGCTCGCCGTTCGTCTCGCGCGCGAGGCGCCACGTGCCTTCGACGTCGACCGGGACCTGCGCGCCGAAGGGGCCCTCGTCGCCGTCCTGCATCACGACGCGGCTGAGGATGGGGAGGACGCCGCTGTCGCGGAACGCCTGGAGGCGCTCGTGCTCCGCGAGGCTGCGCCACACCGCGCCGAGGCCCGGCATGAGGGAAGGGAGGAGGACGCGGCCGTCCTGCGCGACGTCCTCGTAGCGGAGGTCGAGCTTCGCGCGGCCGGTGGACTCGTAGCCGCGCGCGGGAGGAATCGGTGGAATGGAGGATATCGTCAAAGGTAGAATCCGACCGCGGCGTGGCTGACGATCGAGCCTTCCTCCGGATCGATCGTCTGCTCGTAGTGCTTCACCTTCCCCTTCGCGCTCGGGTCGATGACGCGGAGGAGCGAGTACATCGGGCCGAGGCCGCAGACGCGGCGCGTGTCGAGATCGGCGGCGACGTGCTCCCAGAAGGCCTCCGCGTCGACGCGCTCGGCGCGGTCGAGGGAGTCGCGATCGGTGCCGTCGAGGAGGGTGCGCTCCTCGGCGTCGAGCGGTCGCGGGTCGCCGAAGCGCGGGCCGACGTGCGCGAGGTCCGCGCCCGCGATGACGACCGCGCCCTTGTCGTCGACGACCTTGCGGACGGCGTCGAGGAAGCGCGCGACGGGCTTCGACCGGGAAGGGGACTGGCCGCTGCCCTGCTGCTCGCCGAGGCCCGCGAGGATGGGAACGATGCGCGGAGGTCTGCGCTTCGGGTCGCGCGCGAGGACGTGGCGGAGGAAGACGGCCTGGAACTCGAGCGAGTGCTCGCGCTTGTGGTTGAACTGGTCGGCGTACGGATCGAAGTCGCTCGCGGCGGCGATGGAGTCGATCGCGTCGAGGTCGGCGTCGACCCGGCCGAGCGGGGTCGCGAAGGCCTTGCGGCAGAGCGCGAACGGCTCGCGCATCGGGGCGTGCGACGTGCCGAGGAGGATGAACGTGTCGGCGTCGGCGGGGAGCGCCTCGGCGAACGCGGCGTAGGCGGCGCCGTAGCAGGCTGCGCCGCGCCACGGATCGATGTGCGGCGCGACGAGGGCGACGAGGCGGCCCTTCTCCTTCTTCGACGCGGGAGCGGCGGAGAGGCATTTCTGGTCGATGTAATCTGCAAGTTTATTTGGGTCGTCGTGGTAGGCGCCGCCGGCGTGGGAGGCGGGGCGCACGGCGGCGTCCGCGAACTCGCGCTCGATGCGGGCGCGCTCGCGCTTGTAGGGGGCGCCTTCGACGAAGAGGGCCTCCTCGAGCTCGCTCGCGAGCTGGACGACGAGGGAGACGGGCACCGTCTCGCCGGCCTCCTTCGAGAGGTCGCGCGCGATTTGCTCGCACGTCGCGTGGCCGGTGAAGCGGGCGACGATCGGGACCACGTCGATGGGGAGCACGACGTGGTTGTGCGCGACGCCTTGCGTGTCGCGCAGCATCAGCGCCCGGCCGAGGCGCCGGTCCTGGATCATGACGGTCTCGATCGGACGAAGTCGAGGACGCGAAGAAGCCGAAGCCACGAGGTCTCGCTAGTGTAGGGGAGCTGGATGCCGCGAGGAAAGGGACAGCCTGACAGCTCAGCCGCGTATCGCGCCGAGTTGCGTGCGCTCTACAAGGAAGTGGACGGCCTGCTCGAGGGCTGGACATGCGACACGAGCACGGATTGCTGCCGCTTCGGCGTGACGGGGCGGGAGCCGTACCCGACCGCGATCGAGCTCGCGGAGCTCGATCACGCGGTGCGGGCGCGCGGGGGCTTGCCGAAGCGGCGCACGTTGCCGCTCGCGGAGGAGCGTCGCTGCCCGCTCCTCGACGACGCGGGGCGATGCCTCGTCTATGCCGCGCGGCCGTTCGGCTGCCGCACCTTCTTCTGCGATCGCGCGGAGGGGCCGGCCGGCGAGCGGGCCGTGCCGCGTGACGCGATCCAGCGCATCAGCCGTGCGATCGCGGCGCTCTCGACGCGCTTCGCCCCCGCCGATCCCGGTCCGCGCCCGCTCTCGCGAGCCGTGGCGCGCGGAAAGTGAGGAGCGCGCGGCCGCGGGGGCGAGCGCGTGGCTCGCTGGGGCGGCGCGTTGGACGTGTGGGCGGGGGCTTGTGGGGCGGTGCGTCGGACGTGTGGGCGGGGGCGGGGCCGATTTCGCGGCGAATTCTGGAAGCGGGGGCGGGGAGGGATGATAATTCGCGGGTGATCAGGCGGGGCGCGAGGCGGTTCGTGCGTCTGGTCACGGCCGGTTTGGTGTCGCCGCCTGTTGCGGGGGCGGCGTATCTCGTGGGGATCGCGGCGTGGGCGGGGACGCGGACGGGGAGCGTCGACAGCGACATCGGGGACCTTCGACGCGCGGACGCGGTCGCGGTGTTCATGCAGCGTCGATTTCCGGCGGAGCTCACGCGCATGAAGGTCGGGGTCATCGCGATGGCGCTCGCGCTCGGGCTCGTCCTCGGGCTCGCTGCCGAGGTGCTGCTGCGCGCTCGCCATCCGCGTCGCCGGCTCCTCCGTCGCTCCGCCGCCGGCGCGCTCGTCGAGGGCGTGCTCCTCGTCGCGGCGCTCCATGCCTTTCTCGTGCTCTGGGCGATGGCCGACACGCCTCAGCTCTACGCCGCGGAGTGGTACGCGCAGGGCGGGTGGCGCCGCGTCGTGCAGCTCTTCGCGACCGACTGGCTCCGCCCGCGCGGCGTGGTGCTCGCGTTCGTGCTCGGCTGCATCGCCTACGTGCGCCCGACACGCATCGCGTACCTCGCGCGTCGCGCGTCGCTCCTCGCGCGCCGCCCTCTCCGCGGTGTGCTCCTCCGCATCGCCGTCGCGCCCGCGGTCGCCCTCGCGATCGCGAACGACGCGCCCGCCGCCGAGGCGAAAGAGAGAGAGGGAAGGTGGGCGAGCGACGCGCCCGCCGCTGAGGCGGTCGCGACCAAGGTGAGTGAATCGTTGGCGGTGGTGGTGCGGGCGCGCTTGGGGGGGGCCGCGAAGGGGGAGGTCGGCGCGGGGGGAGCTGCATCGCGGATGAATGTGCTTGTTCTTGCCGCGGATTCGCTGCGTGCGGACCGGGTCGAGGCTCGGGTGGCGCCGAACCTCGTCGCGCTCGCGGAGAAGGGGACGCGGTTCGAGCGGGCGTATATCTCGTTGCCGCGGACGTTTCCTTCTTGGGTGTCGATGCTGACCGGGCGGGCGGGGCATCATCATGGGATTCGCTCCATGTTTCCTACGTGGGAAGAGCGCGCGAAGGACCTCGATGCCGCGCCGGCGCGGTTCGCGAAGGCCGGGTATTCGACCGCGGTCGTGAGCGACTATGCCGGGGACATCTTCGGGCGCGTCGAGCTCGGGTTCGAGACGGTGGACGCGCCGGTCTTCGATTTTCGGCAGCTCATTCGGCAAAAGGTGCTCGAGCGCGAGATACCACTCTTGCCGGTGCTTCATTCGCATACCGGGCGGCGGCTCTTTCCCGTCATGCGAGAGCTCGCCGCGGGCGCGGACCCGCGGCTCCTCGCCGACGACGTCGTGGCGGCGCTGCGCGCGCGCGCGCGGCGGAAGGAGCCATTCTTCGTTACGGCGTTCTTCTCGGCGCCGCATTTCCCCTATGCGGCGCCGGCTCCTTATTATTCCAAGTTCACGGAGAAGGGATATCGGGGGCGGTTCAAGTACCATAAGCCGGTCGGGCTCAATCGCGGGTCCGAGGCGCCGCCGGACGCCGACGACATTCGCCAGATCCGCGGCCTCTACGACGGCACCGTCGCCGCGGTCGATGACGCGATCGGGCGCGTGCTGCGCGCGCTCGAGGAGATGGGGCTCGCGGAGAAGACGATCCTCGTCGTCACCGCCGACCACGGCGAGCTGCTCTACGACAACGGCCACGGGCAGGGGCACGGCGACCACCTCTTCGGCGACGAGGCGCTCCACGTCCCGCTCATCGTCGTCGATCCGCGCGTGAAGACCGGGCGGCGGGAGACCAGGATCGTGCGCGACGTCGACCTCGCGCCGTCGCTGTACGAGCTCGCGGGGGTCGAGCCGCCGAGCGACCTCGACGGCCGCTCGTTCGCGCCCGCGCTGCGCGGCGAGCCGATCGCGCCGAAGCTCGCGTACGCGGAGTCCGAGCTCTGGTTCACCGAGGACGTCCCGTCGCTCCCCGCCGAGCTGCGCATGCCGTATCCGGGAATCATGGCGCTCACGGAGATCGACGCGCGACACAACTCCGAGATCGTGCTGCGGAGAGAGATGCAGCCCGCCACGCTGATGGCGCGCCATCGCATGGTGCGCGACGAGCGCTGGAAGCTCGTCTACGTCCCGACCCGCCTCGGCGTGAAGTGGATGCTCTTCGACACCGACAACGACAAGGCCGAGATCCACGACGTCGCCGCCGCGCACCCGAACGAGGTCGCGCGCCTCCAGGCCGACCTCTGGGCGTGGATGCTCGAGGACCCGCAGATGGAACGGCGGAACGGCTTCCTCGTCCCGAAGGCGAGCCCATGACGAAGGTGATCCCGCGCGCGGTCGCGCTCGGCGTCGCGGTCCTCTGCGGCGTCGTCGCGTGGCGGGTCGGCGGCGGCGCCGAGCCCCCCACGCCGCCGCCACGCGCCGACGTGCGGGCCGAAGCTCCGCGTGACGCCGCGCCGCCGGCGGCCGGAGAAGACTACGAAGTAGCGCTCCGTCTCATCGAATTGGCCGGAGACGCCCGCTTCGAGATGCCGCGCGCCGATGCGATGAAGGCGGTCATGAAAGCGCATTGGCGCCAGCTCAAACCGCCCTACCACCCCGCGGGCGACAATGCGAAGTTCGTCACCGTCATCGGACTGCGCAACAACGCTACCGAGACGCAGTGGTCGATGCACGTCGGCCATCAGACGAAGCCCTGGGTCCCCGACGTCCGCGTCTGGAACATGAACGAAGGCAGCTTCGATCAGCGCGAGTCGCTCGTCTCGCCCGGGGCCGGCACCATCACGTACAAGCTCGACGTGCCGCCCGGCGCGCGCTTCTCCTTCGCCGAGGGCACCGTCAACGTGGCGGACGCGCCCACCGCGTTCGTCGTCACGGTCGTCGACCACGAGGGCACGCGCCACGTCGTGCACCGGCACGTCCTCGCGGTCTCCGCCTCGCGGCGCTGGACCGATCAGGTCGTCGATCTCTCGAGCTTCGCCGGGCAGAGCATAGCGCTCGAGCTCCACACCGAGCCGGCGCGAGGCGAGGGCGGCGACGACGGAAAGAAGGCGCCGGGGCGTGAAGCGAAGGCCCCCGCCGACGCCGGCGCCGTGAAGGAAGAGGCCCTCGTCACGCCCGGGACCGCGGTCGCGCTCTGGGGCAACCCGACCGTGCTCGCGCGCACGAGGCCGCGCACGCCCTTCAACGTGCTGTGGATCGTGATCGACGCGCTCCGCCCCGACGTCCTCGCCTCGTTCCATGACGACGCGGAGGACGCGGCGAAGCTCAAGGCGCCGTGGCCGCCGCTGGAGGCGCTCCTCCCCAAGGTCCCCGGCCTCACCCCCGCGATGGACGACCTCGCCGCGCGCGGCGTCCGCTTCACGCGCGCGTACTCGGCGGCGTCGTGGACGCGGCCCGGCACGATCGCGATGCTCGCCGGCGCGCGCTCGTCCGAGCTCGGCATCGACACGACGGAGTGGACGATCACCCCCGCGCAGGCGGCGCGCTTCTATGCCGGAGACCCGCCGCTCCTGTCGCTCGCGCTCCGCCGCCGGCAGGTGGCGACGCGCGCCTTCGTGAACAACTACTTCCTCGCGGGGTACGCGCCGGTCGGCCTCGACCTCGGGTTCGAGCGCGTCGACGACCATCGATACCGCACCAAGGACACCGCCGAGATCACGAACGCCGCGGCGCGGTGGCTCCGCGACAACAAGGACACTCGCTTCTTCGCTTTCGTGAACTTCAACTCGCCGCACGAGCCCTACGAGCCGCCGGCGAAGCTCCTGGAGCGTATTCCGCCGCCGCCGGCGGGGCCCAAAGACAAGAATACACGCCTCTACATGGCAGAAGTGGCGAAGGACGACGACGCTATTGGCCAATTGATGAAGACCCTCGACGAGACGGGACTTCGCGACGAGACGATCGTCGTCGTGACCTCCGATCACGGCGAGACGCTCTCCTCCGCCCACTCCGGCACGAGCGGCCTCGAGAAGATGCCGATCCGCTACCACCACGCGGTGAGCATGTTCGAGGAGACGACGCGCGTGCCGATCCTCGTCGTCGCCCCCGGCCTCCTCACCCCGAACACCGAGGTGAAGGCGCGCGTGCGCACGACCGACATCGCGCCCACCGTGCTCGAGCTCCTCGGCCTCGAGCCGCATCCGCGGATGAGCGGCAGGTCGCTCGTCGCGCTCGCGAAGGGCGAGGTGGAGCCGGACGAGCGCGTCGTCGTCTCGGAGGGACGGAGCTCGCGCGCGATCATGCACGGCAAGTGGCGCCTCGTCGTGCGCGAGGGCGCGGCGAAGATCACGATCCAGGGCGACAAGGTGAAGGAGACCGACGCCGAGCTCTACGACCTCGACGCCGATCCGGGCGAGCGCAACGACCTCGCGAAGAAGAAGCCGGACGTCGTCGCGGAGATGAAGGCGCGCCTCGACGCCGCGCTCGAGAACGTCCCCGTCGCCGGGACGCGCGCCGCCGTCGCGCCCGACGCCGAGACCGGCGCTCCGCCCACGATCCGCCTCCGCTTCGCCGGCGCCGCAGCCGCGCGCCGCGTCGCGGGCGCGATCACCGTCGGGGACGCGAAGTCCAAGCCGAAGTCCTTCGACGTCCAGCCGGTCGACCTCGGGCGCGACGCGTTCAAGGTCGCGGGCGAGAAGATCGAGCTCGCGTTCCGCACGAGCCCCGCCCACGCGGTCGGCTTCGACCTCGTCGTCGATCCGCCGGGCACGCCGGTGACGTGGGACCTCTACCTCGACGATCAGCCGTGGCCCGAGGACCGCGTCTTCGGCGGTCCGTTCGGCCTCCTCGCGCCCGTCCTCGGCAAGGGGCTCGCGACCGAAGAGGCGAGGGCCGCCGCGCAGGCGAACGCGCTCCCCACGATCGATCCGCGTCGCGACCTCGGCTTCTTCGTCGCGCGCGAGCGACGGAGCGAGGTGGAGACCTCGGCCGGCCCGACGGACGAGGGCGCGGAGGAGACGGCGCGCCTCCTCCGCGAGTGGGGCTACGCGCACGGATCGAAGTAATCGCACCGCGCGTCCTTGCGCCGAGGGGCGGTGGCGTCTATGGTCCTCTCCGCTCACCGACACGTCTCGACGCATTCACGACGCTCTCTCGAATCAGGGATCGGTTTTCGCGCTGCGAAGCTTCGTTGTTGTGAGGAAGTGGAGATGTCTCCATTTGCCTCCGTCCGATCCCAACGGCTCATTGGACGCCAGGTTCTTCGACGCACGCCGTCTAGATAGAGAGAGAAAATGAACAATCGTCTTTACGTGGGCAACCTGTCGTACGACACGACGAAGGACGCGCTCCGCAGCTGCTTCGCCGAGTTCGGCGAGGTCGTCGACACGCACGTCGTGATGGACCGCGAGACCGGGCGCGCGCGCGGCTTCGCCTTCGTCACGATGAAGAGCGAGGGCGAGGCGACGAGCGCGGTCTCGGGCCTCAACGGCGCGATGTTCGAGGGGCGTGCCCTCCGCGTTAACGTCGCCGAGGAGCGCTCCCCGCGCAGCTCCGGCGGCGGTCCGCGACCGGGCGGCCACCGCGGCTGGTGACCCCGCGCCCACGGCGCGAATGGGGTTCCGCGTCGGGCACGAAGTAGCCTATTAGTTGGGCCGCGATGCGTCTCGCCACGCTGCTCGGACCCGACTTGAAGGAGCTCCTCCGGGAGGATCCCGATCAGGTGCGCGAGCTCCTCGACGAGATCCATCCCGAGGACCTCGCCGACATCATCGGCGACCTCGACGCCGACGAGGCGGCGAAGCTGCTCGCGCGCCTCCCCGCCGAGGACGCCGCGCCGATCTTCGAGCGCCTCGACGACGAGGAGCAGGAGGACATCGTCGAGGTCATGCCGGCCGAGAGCGTCGCGCAGATCGCGAGCGAGATGGCGCCCGACGATCGCGCCGACCTCTTCAGCGCCCTGCCCGAGTCGGTCGGCGACGCCATCCTCGAGAAGCTCGAGCAGGTCGACCCCGAGGCCGCGGAGGAGGTCCGCGAGATCGAGAAGTGGCCGGAGACGAGCGCCGGTCACCTCATGACGACCGCGTACGTCGCGGTCCACCCCAGCATCACCGTGCGCAGCGCGATCGACGCGATCCGCGCGTTCACGGCGGACCACCACGACAACGTCTACAACGTCTACGCGATCGACGAGGACGAGAAGCTCATCGGCATCGCGTCGATGCGCGACATCCTCCTCGCCTCGCCGCTCCAGCCGCTCGACGAGGTCCTCCGCACCAACGTCCTCAGCGTCCCTCCGATCGAGGACCAGGAGGAGGTCGCGCGGAAGATGGCGAAATACGACCTCAACGTCATGCCCGTGCTCGACGACAAGGGCGCGATCCTCGGGGTCATCACGATCGACGACATCGTCGACGTCTTGACACAGGAGCAGACGGAGGACGTCCAGAAGCTCGGCGCGATCGAGCCGCTCGACATGCCGTACTTCCGGACGAGCTTCTTGACCTTCATCAAGAAGCGCGGCGTCTGGCTCTTCATCCTCTTCTTCGGCGAGTTCTTCACCCAGACCGCGCTCCGCCACTACGACCCCGTCTTCGACGCGATCAAGGGCGCGGCCTACTACGTCCCGCTCCTCATCTCCGCCGGCGGCAACTCGGGCTCGCAGTCGTCGACGCTCATCATCCGCGGCATGGCGCTCGGCGAGATCAAGATGCGGGACTGGTACCGCATCTTCGTCCGCGAGCTGTTGATGGGGTTCGTGCTCGGCCTCGGGCTCGGGATCTTCGGCTTCGCGCGCGTCCTCATGTACCCCGACCAGCACTGGGACTTCGCGCTCACGGTCGGGCTCACGCTCATCGGCATCGTGATGGGCGGCTGCACGGTCGGCGCGATGCTCCCGATCATCCTCAAGCGCGTCGGCCTCGACCCCGCGACGAGCTCGACGCCCTTCATCGCGAGCCTCGTCGACGTCCTCGGCATCATCATCTTCGTCCGCGTCGCGATGGTCGTGATGTCCTCCGTCCTCGCCGCGCACGGCGTGCAATGAAGCGCGGCGCGGCCGTGGCCCTGCTGCTCCTCGCGGTGACGGGCTGCAAGCGGCAGAAGCCGCCGACCGCGACCCGCGTCTGGCTCGGCCCGAACGGCGGCTGCGTCACGACGCTCGAGCACGTCGCGACGGACACGTTCGCGTGTTGGGGGCGGACGCGAAGCGACGTCCCGCGGAAGGGCCTGAAGCAGCTCGCGTTCGCGCTCGACGAGGCCACCTGCGCGCTGAGCGAGACGAACGAGCTCGATTGCACCTCCGGCCTGCACGTCGCGCTCCCCGAGGTCGGGGGCGCGATCGCGGGGAGCGGGGCCGGCGTGTGCGTCGCGACGGCGAGCGGGGTCGGCTGCAGCAGCGCGGGCGTCCCGTTCGCGGAGTCCACCGCGCCGTGGTCGCGCGGGGCGAAGGTGCGCGCGGTCGCGGTCGGGAAGACGCACGTCTGCGCGGCGTACGAGGGGAAGGGCGTCGTCTGCCGGACCTTCGATCCGAAGAGCGAGGACGCGATGACGTTCCCCGACCTCGACGCGACCGCGCTCGCCGCCGGCGACGCGCACTTCTGCGCGGCGCTCGTGGACCGCACGGTGAAGTGCTGGGGCAAGAACGAGTCGGGGCAGCTCGGCGATCGCACGACGAACGACTCGCCGGCGCCGGTCTCCGTGCTCGGCCTCGACAGCGTCGCGCGCATCACGGCGGGGCGCGCGCACACGTGCGTGCTCCGCGGCGACGCCACCGTCCACTGCTGGGGCAACAACGAGCGTCACCAGCTCGCGAACGGCGGGACGCAGAACGACGGCCGCGCGCAGATGGTGCTCGGCATCCTCGGGGTGAAGGAGATCTCCGCCGGCGGCGACGGGACGTGCGCGCTCCTCGGCAAGGACGGAGAGGTGCGCTGCTGGGGTCGCAACGACGCGTGTCAGCTCGGCGACGGCTCGCTCCAGGAGCACTCGGTGCCGGCGGGGATCAAGTTCCGCGCGAGCCAAGGCGATGGGCCGCTCGGTCCCAACTGCGCTACGCTCTGAGGGATGATCCTCACGCGAAGGCACGCCCTCGTCGGAACGGCCGCGCTCGTCGGCTGCCGCACGGAGGCGCCGCCGGAGCCGAAGCGCGAGCCGTCGCCGCTCGTCACGAGCTCCGGCGTCCGCTCGGTGGAGCGCGTCGTCGACGCGACGCCGACGAAGGACGGCGCCGGCGTGCGCCTCAGCCGCGCGCTCGGCGGCCGCGCGCTGCCGATGCTCGATCCCTTCCTCCTCCTCGATCAGTTCCACTCCGACGATCCGAATGACTACGCCGCCGGCTTCCCCGATCACCCGCATCGCGGCTTCGAGACGGTGACGTACATGCTCGAGGGCGCGATGGAGCACCGCGACTCGGTCGGCAACTCCGGGCGCCTCCGCCCCGGCAGCGCGCAGTGGATGACGGCGGGTCGCGGCATCGTGCACTCCGAGATGCCGAAGCAGGAGCGCGGCCTCATGTGGGGCTTCCAGCTCTGGGTGAACCTCCCTCGCGCGCGGAAGATGATCAAGCCGCGCTACCAGGACATCGCGCCGGATCGCATCCCCGAGCTCGATCGCGAGGGCGCGAAGGTCCGCGTCGTCGCCGGCGCCGCGTTCGGCGCGACCGGGCCGATCACCGGCATCGACGTCGAGCCGCTCTTCCTCGACGTCACGCTCGCGAAGGGCGTCCTCTTCCAGACGCCGCTCCCCACCTCGCACAACGCGTTTGCGTTCGTCACCGACGGCGCGGTCCGCCTCGGCCCCGAGAAGCGTGAGGTCCGCGCGGGGCAGCTCGCGGTCTTGTCCCACGGCGATCACGCCGTCGCGACGTGCGACGCGTCGGCGGGGCGGATGATCCTCGTCGCGGGCAAGCCGATCGGCGAGCCGGTCGCGCGCGGCGGTCCGTTCGTCATGAACACCGACGACGAGATCCGGCAGGCCTGGGACGACTACCGCTCGGGGCGCCTCGTCGGCGGCTGATCAGCCGGCGCGCGAGCGGACCTGCGGCAGGCCCTCGTCGAGCGCGCCGAGGACGTGCGCCTGGAGCTCGAGGAGGCGGCTCTGGCGGAGCGGCGCGCCGTTCTTCTCCGCGAGCTGGAAGCGATCGACCGCGCAGCCGCGCTCCGTCGTCGCGCGGAGGCCGACGATCTGGATGCCGGCGCGGAAGAGCGCCTGCGTCACCGCGAGGAGGAGGCCCGGTCGATCGACCGCCTCGACGGTGAGCATCGTGCCGCCGTCCTCGCCGGTGAGATCGAAGAGGATGCGCGCGGACGAGCCGGACGCCACCGGCGGCGCCTCGACCGCGGAGGTGGGCACGCGCTGCGAGACGAGGCCGCCGGCGCTCGCGACCGCCGCTTCGATCGCGACGCCGAGCGCGAGGACGTCCTTCGCGCGGATCGGAGCGACCGCGCCGCGCGCGCTCGGGAGGCGCCGGATCCACAGGAGGTCGACCGCTTCGATGACGCCGTCGGGGCGCGTGCGGCAGAACGCGTCCGCGCCGACGACGTCGATGCGATGCTCGACGAGCGCCGCGCTGATGCTCGAGAGCAGCCCCGGCTTGTCGTCCGCGACGACGCAGATCGCGACCACGCGCTCGGAGAGCTCCTTCCAGATCTCCACGTGCGCCGTGCGCGCGCCGCGCCGCTCGACGATCGCGGCGTGGAGGCGCGTCGCCTCGAGGTCGAAGGACTGGCGGTAGGCCGGCGGCATCGAGGCGACGTAGGCGGCGATGCGCGCGGGCTCGTCCAGGGACATGGGCCTCATCCTGACATGCGAATGTTTCATCAATGCTTCGCCTTCACGCGGCCTTCTTCCTCGCGGAGCCACCGATCGAGCCCAAAAAAGCGGGGATGCGCGCCGTCGTCGCCGACGCGCAGGCCGACCGCGACGCCGCTCTTGGACACGACGAACGCGCCGCGTTCGTGCCCGTCGCGCACGGCGTAGGAGCCGCGGAGGGCGACGTCGCCGCCGTGGACGTAGAAGTCGGTCAGCGCGATCTCGTCGGGGTCCGCGTCGAGGCGGCCGCGCAGGGCGAGGTTCGGCATCGTGAGGAGACCGCCGACGAATTTCGGCGCGTGATCGCGGAGGAGCATGCCGACGACGGGGCGCGCGTCGTCGGCGGTGAGCGCGACGTCGGCGCCGAAGCTCGGGACGCCGCCGCCCCAGCCGAGGAGCGCGGCGTCGAGGACGACGTCGCCGCTCCATCCGCGCGTCTCCGCCGCGGCGTTCTTCACCTCGACGTCGCGGAGCGCGAGGTGGGTGCCGGAGACGTCCATCGTCGCGGCGCGCGCGTCGACGCCGGCGACCTTCACCCGCAGCGCGAGGTCGGCCTCGAGGCTGCTCTGTTCGATCGCGAGGCCGGCGTGCTGCGCGTCGATCGCGATCGCGCCCGACGCGCCGTCCTTGCCCGCGAAGGTGACGTCGCCGTTCGCGCGGAGCGCGCCCGATGTGATGCGGACCTTCGAGCGCGGCGACACGAGCGCCTGGAGCGCGCGCGCGTCGGGGACGGTGACGCCGGCGAGCGCCACGTGCGCGTCGACGACCTCGAGGTTCGGGTGCTCGAGGTCGAGATCGCGCGCGACGCCGTCGACCTCGATCGTCCGCGCGCGCCCGAGCGAGCTCCGCACGTTCGTGAGTGCGACGCGCGAGGGGCCGAGCGACAGCGTCTCGCCGTCGTAGCGCCGGACGTCGACGTCGACGTCTGCGTCCGCGATCGCGCTGACCTTCGGCGTGTGGACGCCGAGCCCCTTCGTGACCATCGCGACGCGCGCGCGCACGACGTCGCCGCGCACCGCGATCGACGCGCCGCCGTCGAAGCGCCCGTCGTCGGTCGCGATCGCGACGGAGGAGGGGAGGAGCGAGCGCAGCGCGGAGGCGTCCTCGACGCGGCCGCCGTCGACGTGGAGCGCGAGGTCGAGCGCGCCGCCGGAGCTGCGGATCGCGACGCGCGCGCGATCGGCGCGGACGCCGCCGCCGTCCGTGGCGACGCCCGCGAGGCGGAGCTTCGCGCTCGACACGCCTTCGATCGAGGAGGCGCTGGCCTCGACGCTCGCGCGGCCGCGGAGCTCTCCGTAGCGCGCGCGGAGGTCGGGCGCACGCACGCGCGCGTCGAAGCCGGCGAGCGCTCGTTTTTCGATGCTCACGTGCGCGTCGCCCGCGATCTTGCCCGCGGCGCCGCCCGCGCCGACGTCGAGCTCGACGCCGGAGCCCTCCGCGATCGTGATCGTCGCGTCGAGGGCGGCGAGCGGATCGTTCGCGTCGATCCGCGCGGCGCGGACCCCGATCACGGCGTCGTGGAGCGCGCCGCGCCGGAGCGCGCCCGCCGTGACGACCGCGTCGCGCACGTCGGCGAGGAGGGAGACGCCCTCGATCGATCCGTCGTCCCAGCGCGCGGAGCCGAACGAGAGCCGGAGCTCGCCGTCGCTCTCTGCGTCGAAGGCGTCGCTCGACGCGTGGACGCCGGCGTAGCGGAGGTGCGTGCTCGCCGCGACGCGCTTCGCCTGGGGCCAGAGCTCGACCTGCGCCGCGAGCGTCGCGCGGCCGGAGTGGACGAAGAGCGCGCAGGGCAACATGCAGTTCGCGACGCGGAGGTCGGGCAGGGTCGCCTCCGGCAGCTCGAGCGCGAGGTGCCCGTCCTGGAGCGTCCCGTCCTCCGCGAGATCGAGCGCGGCGCTGTCCCCGCGCAGCCACAGCTCGCCGGCGTGGAGCAGCTCGGTCGTGTCGCTGCGGAGGAGGCGTGTGTGCTGGAGGTGCAGCTCGGCGCGGAGGCGATCGCGATCGGTCTCGTGCGCGATCGCGGCGCGGAGATCGAGCGCGCCCTCGGCGAAGTGGCCGTTCTTTGCGACGAAGACGCGCTCGGCGCCGGCCTCGACGACGGTGCCGGCGGCGAGGCGTCCTTCTTCGAGGCTCAGCGCGACGCGGCGCGCCTCGATCGTTCCGGTCGCGTAGACGCCGGCGGGGAGAGCGATCGGGAACGTCGCGAGCTCGGCGGAGCGTCCGCGGAGGTCGGTGTGGATCGTGAAGTGGCGAAGGACGTCGGCGCCGTCGACGGCGCGCGGATCGAAGGGCTTCGCGAAGACGTCGGCCTTGCCCGCGATCGCGGCGACGACGGGGCGGTCGTGACCGAGGTCGATCTGGCCCGACTCGATCGCGACGTCGATCTTCCCGATCTCGACGCGGCGGAGCGGCTTGAGGAAGAAGCGGCCCGTCACCCGCGCGTGACCGCTGAAGCGCGCGTCGTCGATCCAGATCTCGCGGACGTCCTCCGCGGTCGCGTCCTCGATCCCGGCGGTGATGAGCTCGTACTGGTCGTCGTCCCAGAGCTCGGGGTGATGCGGGTCGGCGGGGCGCACGCTGAACGCGGGGAAGCCGGGGATGGGAGGGAGGTTCGCGATCTCCTCCGTCGTGTCGGGCCGCTTCATCAGCTTCTGCCGCGCGCGGAGGCTGATGCCCTTGCCGTGCGTCCGCTTCACGAGGAAGGCGCGCCGGGCGAGGGCGGGGAAGTCGAGGTCGAACTCGACCTCGTCGAGCTTCAGGATCCACTCGACGTTGCTGTCGCTCGAGCGGATCGAGAGGTGCTCCGCGTGGATGGTGCCGGGGAAGAGCGACCAGCCGCGCGCGTAGTGGATGTCGAGGGTGACGGGATCGCCGTTGACGACGCGATCGAAGAGCGAGGTGGAGAGGAAGACGTTGATGCCGACGACGTAGAGGAGGTAGAGCGACACGATTGCCGCAACTGTGGCGCGGGCGACTCTCTTTCCGCGCGTTCGCCACGTCTTTCCGCGCTCTTTTCCGGTCACGACCGGCTCAGGTGCACGCGACGATCCGGGGCGCGGGGGAGGGGACTTTTGCCGCATGATCGCGTAATAGAACGGGCGCCCGATGATCCTCCGGCGGCTCGTTCCTGCGCTCACGCTCCTCGCCTTCGCGCCTGTCGCGTTGGGCCTCGGCGCGTGTGGTGGGACGACGGGACAGAACGCCGCCTCGCAGGTCCTCAAGACGCCGGAGCTCCCGGACGACGCGGAGGCGAAGTGCCGCGTCCGCAAGAGCCAGTCGGAGCCGCTCATCGTCGAGTGGCCGAACGGCGCGCGCGGTCGACTCGAGTCGACGACGCGGCGCGGGCTCATCCCGATCAAGTACGAGGGCTGCGAGCTCACGCAGCTCACCTCGTGCACGGTGAAGTCGTCGGTGGGCGCGTACGCGTACTGGCCGATCACGCGGAAGCAGAGCAAGGTCGTCATCAAGGACTCCGACGAGCTCTTCGCGAACATGCCGGTCGGCGCGCTGAAGCTCGAGGGCAAGCTCAAGTCGGCGGGGCAGCTCGACGTCAACATGACGATCATCGGCCGCTACGAAGCGCCGACGCACACGGTCTTCCGCAACGACCTCGAAGGCGCGGACTGCGACAAGGCCACCCACGTCATCGCCGCGATGACGGTCGGCTCCTTCACGTTCACCGCCGGCGCGGACGCCGAGGTGGGCGGCGGCGCCACGGTGGGGGCCGCCGGCGCGGGCGGCAAGAGCACCGCGAAGCGCGAGACGCTGCAGAGCGACGGCGACGAGGCCGCGTGCGCGCGCGCGAGCGCCAACGACAAGGGACCGCCCGAGGGCTGCGGCGCGCTCCTCCAGATCGAGGTCGTGAACCTGACGAAGGGCTCGCGTCCGCCGCCGCCTCCGGTCGTCGCGCCCGTCCCGCCGCCGGTGGAGCCCACGCCGCCGGCGGTCGCGTCGAACACGACACCGTCAAAGCCGGTAAAGCCGCCTAAATGCAAAAAGGGCGAGAAGGTCGAGGACGGCGTCTGCGTGAAGGTCGGAAAGAAGTCGAAGCCGGTGATCATCGGCGCGATCGGCACCGGCACGGGCGCGGGCGGGCTCGGCGTGGGCGGCGGCGGCATCGGCTCGATCGCGCCGCTCCCGACCTGCGCCGCGGGGCAGCACCTCGAGAAGGGGCGCTGCGTCGAGGACCTTCCGCCGGAGCCGGCCCCGCCTCCGCCGCCGCCTCCTCCGAAGGAGTGCGCGTCGGGCATGCGGCTCGAGGGCGACGAGTGCGTCGCGGGCGAGCGTCAGGTCGCCGAAGAGGAGGCGAGGCCCAAGGCGACGCCGACGGTCTACGATCAGACGCCGGTCGAGCAGCGCGCGCCGAACCCGCTCCGCACGCTCTTCGGCTACAGCGCGATCGGCTTCGGCCTCGTGTTCAGCACCGCCGGGTACATCGCGCTCGGCTCGCTCGGCGCCGCGAACGACGGCTGCAAGGGCGGCACGTGCACGGCGGAGGGCAAGGACAAGCAGGGCCAGGCGATGACGGCGGCGATCGTCGCGGACGTCGCGCTGGGCCTCACGCTCGCGTCGCTGATCGGCTTCTTCCTCGTGCCGGCGACGGTGAAGGTCGGCGTCGCGCCGACGCCGAACGGCGGGGTCGCGTCGGCGGCGTGGAGGTTCCAGTGAGCCGCGCCTCCACCGCGGCGGCGATCGTGGTCGCGTTCACGGGCGCCGCGTGCACCGCCATCGTCGTCGGCAGCATCGGCGAAAAGTCCGACTGGCCCGAACGCGACGGCGCCTCGTCATCGAGCACGACCAGCTCGAGCGGCTCGAGCTCGAGCAGCGGGGGAGAGGAGGAGGACAACGAATGCTCGCTCCTCCTCGTGCGCAAAGGCAGTCCGCTCGACAAGGACAACCGCTGCGCGCGTTGCATCAACGAGTATTGCGACGACCACGTCGAGCTCGCATGCAACCGGGAGGGCCAGGCGAAGCCCTGGTTCCAGACGTTGAAGAACTGCGCGCGGAACCCCTGGGACGGGTACCCCGAGCCGGACAGCGGCGGGAGCTTCTCGTGGGGCTGCGGCAGGTACGAGAAGGTCGAGCCGCTCGTCGAAGGCGATCAGCAGAGCGACAACGCGCGCCAGCGTGCGTCGGAGCACTGCGTCCACGACAACTGCTTGCAGGGCGCGGAGCCGGAGTGCCGGCTCTGCGAGGTGTCGAAGACGAAGGGCACGACGTCGGAGCGGCAACGCCTGCGCGACGACAAGTGCGGGAGCTGCTTCACCGAGAACTGCAACGCCGTGCTCGTGGAGTGTTGCGACCTCCCGATCATGGACGACTACATCGCGGCGTGCGCGTACACGAACGAGAAGGCCAACAAGCGCAAGTGCGGCGAGATCGGCGACGCGGGGTTGGTGGACGCGGGCGACTGGAAGCCGCTCGGATCGCGCTACGGCGCGGAGGACCAGGCGTGCGCGAAGAAGCTGGGCGAGTGCTTCAACACGCATTGTGCGGCCAAGAAGGAGTGCCAGGACGAATGACCGCTCGCCGCGCGCTCGCCTCGCTGATCGTGCTCGGCGCGTGCGGCGGCTCCACGCCCGCCGCGGCGCCGCCGTCGTCGAAGAGCTCGTTGCTCGGGGAGGCCGCGCCCTCGTTCAAGCGGGAGGCGCTCGATGGGACGAAGGTGGAGGTCGGCGCGGCGTCGGGCAAGGTCTCGGTCGTGAAGTTCGTCGCGAAGTACTGCAAGCCGTGCACGCGGACGTTGCCTGCGATCCAGAAGCTCTACGCCGAGCGTCCCGACATCGCGATCGTCGCGGTGTCCGAGGACGAGCACGAGAGCGAGGCGCGCGAGCTCGTCGCGACGTATCACCTCACGTTCCCCGTCGTGCACGACGCGCAGCAGGTGCTCGCGGCGCGCTGGCGCGTCGCCGACCTGCCGATCACCTTCGTGCTCGACGGGAAGGGGAGCGTCGCGTGGGTCGGCGGGCCCGAGAAGACCGAGTCGGACCTCGTCGCCGCGATCGAAGCGACGAAGCCCTGAGCCGGCTTGGGCGCGCGCACGCTCCGTGCTACGCGCGAGCGGCATGAACGCCGTCCGCGTCGCCGCCTGTCTCTTCGTCGCCGCTTCGAGCCTCGCGATCGCATGCGGCGACTCGGACACCTCGATCCCGTCGGAGTCCTCCACGAGCACGAGCACGAGCACGAGCACGAGCGGTGGGGTAGGCAGCTCCGGGACCGGAACGACGACGTCGTCGGGGATTCATCCCGCCGTCGTCGGTCGGGTCGATCCCGCCCGCGTGCAGACGCTCACGATCGGCAAGGACACGTGCATGAAGCCGGAGGGCGCGTGCCTCGACGCGCAGTCCTTCACGATCGATTTTGCTGCCTCGTCGTACACGCACACGACCTGCGTCGAGCTCGCCGGTCCCGACGCCGGCCTCTCCGGCGGGACGCAGGACGCCACCACGCGCGGGCCGCTCACCGTGGTCGATCTCGAGAGGATCCGGGAGGCGCTCGCGGCGGTGCGGGTCGCGGAAGGGCCCCATCCCGGCTTCGACGGAGAGATCGACACGCTCGAGGTCTCGATCGACGGGAACACCTTCGCCTTCTCGGCGCCCGCCAACTGCGGCGACGTCCGTTACCAGGTCCTCACCGAGGGCTTCGACGGCCTCTGGACGACGGTCTCGGAGGTCGTGCAGTAGGGTTGTGCCAGGGGATGCCACCGCGACGGCGGTGTCCTGCTCCGTGAGCTGCTCCCGCGCGATCCCGCGGAGTTACGGCGCGGAACGCGGCGTGCTACTCGCGCGCGTATGACGTCGTCCTTCCTCCGCGCGGGCGCGAGCGCGTCCCTCGCCGTCGCCACGTTGCTCGTCGCCGCGTGCTCCGGCTCCGACCTGTCGACGGACCTCGAGACGGGCACGTCGAGCTCCGGCGGACGTCGCAGCAGCTCGAGCGGCACGAGCGGCACGGGCGGCTGGTGGAGCGGCAGCTCCGGCGTCTCGCCCGGATATCCCGGGCATCCCGGCACCAGCGGCGGTTGGTCGTCGTCGTCGGGGGCCATCGACGGCGGGCCGGCGTTCGTCGACCGGCTCGACCTCGGATCCGTTCGGACGATCACGGTCGGCAAGGACGTCTGCGGGAAGCCGCCGGGCACGTGTTTGGATGCGCAGTCCTTCACCGTCGACTTCGACAAGGGAACCGTCACGCACACCACGTGCGTCGAAATCGCGACGCCCGACGCGGGGCCGTTCGGCGGCAAGACGACGAACGCGGAGACGACGAAGCCGATCGCGGACGTGCAGCTGAAGGGCGTCTACGAGGCGCTCGGCGAGGTCCGCCTCTCGCCGGAGGGGTTCAACGGCTTCGACGGCCCGATCGACACCCTCGAGGTCACGACGCGCTCGGGCGAGACTCGGCTTTACTCGCCGTTCGCGGGGTGCAGTCAGGACAGGTTCACGAAGATGACCGAGGGCTTCGAGGGCCTCTGGCAGTCGGTCAGCACGCTCTGATCGGATCAGTGCTGCGCGAGGTTCTTGTAGCTCTTCGGGATCGTGAAGCCCGCCGCGTCGACGGGGTGCGCGTCGAGCTTCGTGACTTGCAACTTCGTTTTGTCGTTTTCGGTAATTCGTAGTGGGAATACCGCGCGGACGGTGAGCTCCTTCTCCCACGCCGCGACCGCGCGGCCGGAGGGATCGACGAAAGAGCCGCCCTTGACGACGCACGCCTCGCGCATCGTCTTGCCTTCTTCGATTTGCCAAATATCGCACTCGCGATCGGCGACTTTGTCCTTCTTGTCCGTCTTCGTGACCTTCGCGTCGCCGCCGCCGCCGAGCTGGCTCGCGGCGAACGTCTTCTTGTCGTCGTCGACCTGATAGACGCGGAGCGTGGACGTGTCGACGATCGTGCGCCCGTGCTTCGCCCCCACCACCCGGAGCAAGGTGCCCTTCACCTCGACCGTCGTCTTCGTGCTACCGCGCTCGACCGTGATCTCGCCCTCGAGCTGATCGGGATTGGCGGGGACGTCGAGCCACGAGTCGGACTTCGCGGCCGCCGCGCCCGCGTCGCCGCGCTTCTTCGCCTTCCGCGCGTCGAGGAGCGCCTGCGGGAAGCAATAGCCGCCTTCGAGCGGGCGGCCGCGCTCGTCGTAGTCGTCGAGCTGGACCTTGATGCACTTGATGTCGGCCGCGCACTCGCTGTCGTCGTCGCAAGGGCGGGTGCACACCCCGTCGCCCTCGACGTCCTGCTTCATGCAACGCGGCGCCTCCTTCTGGCAGTGCATGTCGTAGGTGCAGACGCCGCCGAGCGGCTCCTTCTTGACGAGGTAACGCGTGTAGATCCAGCCGCCGGCGCACGCGAGCGCGAGGGCGAAGACGAGGACGCGGCGGATGATCGTCGCCTTCGACGTCTTCTTCGGCTCGTCGTCGTCGTCCGGGAGGTTCGTCATCGCGCTAGTCTACGGCGCAATGAGCGGACGTCGCCTGCCGATCGCCCCCGTCGCCGAGCCCGCGAAGCGGCGGCGGCTGCCGCTCGCGGACGCGGCGCGCCCCGTCGACGAGGCGTGCACCCCGCTGTACGCGGTCTGGGAGATCACGCTCGCGTGCGACCTCGCGTGCCGTCACTGCGGCTCGCGCGCGGGCAAGCCGCGGCCCGACGAGCTCACCACCGCGGAGGCGCTCGACCTCGTCGCGCAGATGACGGACCTCGGCGTGAAGGAGGTGACGCTCATCGGCGGCGAGGCGTACCTGCGCGCCGACTGGCTCGACATCGTGCGCGCCTTCGCCGCTCGCGGCGTCCTCGTGAACGTCACGACCGGCGGGCGCGGCTTCACGCTCGAGCGCGCCCGCGCGGCTCGCGACGCGGGCGTCGAAGGGATCAGCGTCTCCGTCGACGGGCTCCGCGCGACGCACGATCGGCTCCGCGCGGTGAGCGGCAGCTTCGACGGCGCGATGAGCGCGCTCGCGCACGGGCGCGCGGTGGGGCTCCGCCTCTCCGCGAACACGCAGATCAACCAGTGGAACCGGCACGAGCTCGGCGACCTCCTCGAGCTCCTCCTCGCGCAGGGCATCACCGGCTGGCAGCCGCAGCTCACCGCCGCGATGGGCCGCGCCGCGGACGAGGACGCGCTCCTCCTCGAGCCGTGGCACCTCGTCGATCTGTTCCCCGAGCTCGCGCGGCTCAAGGCGCGCTGCGACGAGGCCGACGTCCTCTTCTGGCCCGGCAACAGCCTCGGCTACTACGGGCCCTACGAAGAGCAGCTCCGCGCCGCGTTCCCGGCCGGTCACCGCGGCGCGTGCGGCGCCGGCATCAAGACGATGGGGATCGAGGCCAACGGCGACGTCAAGGGCTGTCCGTCGCTGCCGACGGAGGCCTACGTCGGCGCGAACGTCCGCGACGCGTCGCTCCGCGACATCTGGCGACGTTCGCATCGCCTGCGCTTCACGCGCGATCAGACGGTGGCCGATCTCTCCGGCTTCTGCGCGACCTGCTACTACGCGAACGAGTGCCGGGCGGGCTGCAACTTCACGGCCCACGTCCTGCTCGGGAAGATCGGCGACAACCCGTTTTGCCATCACCGCGCGCTGATGCTCAAAGAGGAGGGGCTCCGCGAGCGTGTCGTCCGCGTCGCCCCCGCACCCGGGACGCCGTTCGATCATGGCCGCTTCGAAATCGTTCGCGAGCCGTGGTCCGTTTCGTGAGAGGATCGCCGCATGCCGCTCGTCCCGTGTGAGTCGTGCCGCCGCCACGTCCGCGCCGCCGAGGCGTCGTGTCCGTTCTGCAAGACGACGCGCGCGACGGCGATCGTCGCCGCGATCGCGGGCTCCGCCCTCCTCATCGCGGGCTGCGAGACGTTCAGCCCCGCCAGCAAGTACGGCGGTCCGCCGCCGGGCTACGACCCTCCGCGCGCCGACGTGGACGCGGCCGCGGCGGTGGTCGAGCCGACCGCGACCGCCGAGCCGCCGGCGGCGCCCACCGCGACGCCGTCGACGACGGCGAGCTCGCCGCGCCTGAGCGACACGCCGAACCCCGACAACGATCGCGTCGTCGCGCCGGTCGCGAAGTACGGCGGCCCGCCGCGACGCTGACCCCGAGCCTCCGAGGCACCTTGGTCACCGAGTACACGCTTCGCCTCCATTCGATTCGCTTCCGGACCAACATGGGCGCGTCGCGCTCCGAGCGGGAGATCCCGCAGGAGATCGTCGTCGACGTCGAGCTCACGCTGCCGACGAGCGCGCTGCCGAAGCGCGATCTCCGCCGCGACGCGGTGGACTACGGCGTCATCGCCGACCTCGTCGTGGAGGAGGGCCTCGCGGAGGAGTACCACCTCCTCGAGACGTACGCGGCGAAGCTCGTGAACCGCCTCCTCGCCGAGACCCCCGCGACGCGCGTCAAGGTCGGCACGACGAAGCTCCGCGTCCCGACCTCCCACTCCGTCGACCGCGCCGTCGTCGAGCTCGTCGCGACGCGCTAGCTCACGTCGGGTCGGGCGACTTCTTCGGTTGCTGGGCGCGCAGCCACGAGAGGGCGTGCAGCATGTGGATGTCGGAGAACATGTGGCCGACCTTCTGCTCGTCGACGCGGTGGACGAAGCCGCGCGCCGCGAGGGCGCCGCCGAAGGCGCGCGAGTGATTCGCGGTCTGCTTGTCCTCGGTGCAGACGCCGACGTAGACGGGGGCCTTCGGGGCGGGCTCCTCCGCCGCCGCGTACGCGACGCCCGCGCCGCCGGCGAAGACCGCGTAGCCGTCGAAGCGCGCGCGGCCGCGGAGGACGAGCGAGCTCGTGAAGTACGCGCCGCTCGAGAAGCCCATCAAGAAGACTTCGTCGTACTTGCCGTTCTTCTTCTCGAGGTACGCGCGCGCCTCGTTCCAGCCGTCGATGAGCGCCTGCTCGTGCTGCTCCTGCGCCTCTTTGCTGCCGGGCCAGAGGTAGCCGCCGGGCATGAGCGGCGCGCGCGCGAAGACCGCCTCGAACTTGCTCGCCTTCGCCTGCCGCGTGAGCGCGCGCTCCTGGAGCCACTGCCAGTCGACGTCCTTCGCGATCGCGCCGTGGAGGAACACGACCAGCGTCCGCCGCCCGTCGGCCGGCTGCCCGCCGTCGATGTGACAGAGCCCGTTCGGCAACGTCGTCGTCCCTTCGCCGCACCACGCGACGGGCCCCGACGGCTTCTTCGCCGCCGCCTTCACCTTCGGCGCCGCGCCCGCGACGCCACAAACCGTGAGCGCGACCGCGCACACAAGGAGCCCGAGCTTCCTCTCCATGCGGCGGCCGTAACACGATACGGCGCGCGCTGGTCGGAAATTCAGCCGAACGCGGCGAGCGTGTCGTGGGCTTCGCGGGCGAGGTCTTCGACGATGGCGCCCATCGGCTTTACCTCGTGGATGAGGCCTACGCCTTGGCCGGCGCTCCAGATGTCCTTCCAGCGCTTCGCGCCTTCGGGGGTGCGGTCCGGGGTGAAGCCGTCGGGCACGGTGCTCTTGATGAAGCTCGCGTGGATGCCCGAGACCGCGTCCGTGTACACGATGTCCTCCGGGCCCGACGTGACGACGGCTTGCTTGTACGCGTCGGCCGCGCCGCACTCCGTCGACGCGATGAAGCGCGTGCCGATGTAGCAGAGCTCCGCGCCGAGGCTCAGGCTCGCCACGACCTGACGGCCGTCGCTGATGCAGCCCGCGGCGAGGATCGGGACCTTCAGCTCCTCCTTCAGCCACGGGATGAGGACGTACGGCGAGATGCGGCCCGCGTGTCCGCCCGCGCCGGCGGAGACCGCGATGATGCCGTCGACGCCCGCCGCGACGGCCTTCTTGCCGTGCGCGAGCGAGATGACGTCGTGGAACACGTGCATCGCGTGCGCGTGCGCCTCCTTCGTGAGCGCGGTCGGGTTGCCGTAGCTGGTGAGCAGGACCGGGACCTCGAACTCGATGCAGAGCGCCATGTCCGCCGCGACGCGCTCGGGCGCGGTGAGGCCGATCGTGATGTTGATGCCGAAGGCGCGATCGGTCTTCTGCCGGATCCACGCGAGGTCCTCGCGGAGCTTCTCCGGCGTGCGCGCGTTGAGCGACGGCATGCAGCCGAGGATCCCGGCCTCTGCGGCCGCCACGATCATCTCCTTGTTCGAGATGATGAACATGGGCGCAGCGACGAACGGGTACTTGAGGCCGAGCTTCTTGCTCAGCGGGGTCGACAGCTTCATCGCGCACGACGTTACACTGGGGCGGAGCATGCCGACGGTCAAAGCGGTGGAGCGGGCGCGCGCGCTCGTCGAACGGAGCGGGATCCTCGTCGTCTACCCGATCGACGGACGCCCCGACGTCCCGTCGCTCTGGAGCGCGCTCTACCCCCGCGTGAAGATGGAATGGTCGTGGGACGAGGACGCCGATCCGCGCGTCGCCGAGGTCTGGCACCTCCGCGAGCGGCTCCAGCGCACGCACGACGTCGCGTACGCGAAGTGGTTCCGCCAGCGCGCGACGTTCTTCTCGCTGCCGGTCTTCACCGCGCTGCTCGGGCGCATCACGCGGCGGCTCGGCGACGTCCAGCGCGGCCTCCCCGCCGCCGCGGTCGAGATCCTCGAGCTCCTCCGCGAGCGATCGCCGCTCTCGACGAAGGAGGTCCGCGCCGGCGTCGACCTCCGCGGCAAGGCGAACGAGGCGATGTTCACCCACGCGATGAAGGCGCTCTGGACACGCCTCCTGATCGTCGGCACCGGCGAGGTCCCCGACGGCGCGTTCCCCTCGCTCTCGTTCGGCGCGACGGAGCTCCTCTTCGAAGACGCGTGGAACGAGCGGCGGGGCGTCCCGGCCGACGCCGAGGGCGCGCTCGACGCCGCGTTCGCGCGCACGCCCGCGTTCGCGCAGTTCTTCGCGCGCTCGCTCTCAAAGGAGGTCCAGGAACGCGGCGAGCGCTCGTGACTCGTCCGCCGTCAACGACGAGCCGTCGCCGCCGGCGTGCGAGAAGGGCGCGAGCCGCACGAGCTCGAGCGCGGCCGGGATCGTGGGCGCGCTGCCGTTCGTGAAGTAGGGGCGCTTCTTGTAGAGGCGGCGCAGCGAAGGCACCCGCGCGCCGCGATCGTGGACGTACGGCACGACGCCGGTCTTCTCGTACGCCTCCGAGCCCCACACGAGCGCGCCGCCCTCGAGGACGAGGCGCTCCCAGCGCTCGAACGCGACGCGCGACGCCGGATCGTCGGCCGACGCGCGCGCGGCGTGGCATCGCTCGCAGCGATCGCGGAACAGCTCCGCGCCGCGCCGCTCCTCCGCCGTGAACGCGGCGCGGGCGGCGGCGTTCGGGTTCGTGCGGTGCGAGAACGCCATCAAGAACGACATCAGCGCGACGCGGAGCTCGGCCTGGTCCCAGCGCTTCTTCTCGAGGCGCAGACCCGCGAGCCACGGCACCTCCTCGACGTCGAGGTCCCAGTGCGGGTCGGTCTTCGACGGCGCGCCGGCGACGCGGAACTCGTTCTCGGCGACGGCGGAGAGATCGGGATCGAGCGCGCGCGAGAAGTGGGGGCGGTTGTTGAAGAGGCCGACGAGCGGCTTCGTCGTCGCGCGCACGTCGCCGCGGCCGGTGTGGTGCACGCGGCCGTCGACGTAGCCCTCGAAGTGGCACGTCTCGCACGAGAAGCGGCTCTTCGCGCCGTCGCTGCTGCTCGCGGGCGCCATCAGCCCGGTGAAGAAGAGCGCCTCGCCGAGCCGCTCGCGCTCCGTCCGCGCGGCCTTCGGCTCGACGTGCACGACGCGGTCCTTCGTCACCCACGCGTCGAGGAGCGGGTTCGCGGCGACGCCGTTCGCCGCGACGGCGCTCGCGCCCGGCGGGAACGCGAACGACTCCAGCACCGCGCCGTCCTTCGCGCCGAGGCGGAGCGCGCGGTCGCCGCCGTAGCTCGTCACGAGCGCGGTCGCGCCGTCGAGCGAGAGCGCGATCGCCTTCGGCACGATGAGCCCGTGCTCCGAGACGTTCACCGCGTAGAGCTTCTTCAGCGCGCCGTCCTCGTAGCGCCAGCCGTACACGAACGAGTCGATCCAGCCGAAGAAGCCCCCGCGTCGATCGAGCGGATGGTCCTCCGCGCCGCCCGCGACGACGACGTCGCCGTGCGCGGCGAGGCCCCAGATCGGGCCGTCGATCGTCGCCGTGACCGGCGCGCCGGCGACGCGGCCGTCGCGATCGAGCGGGAACCTCGTGACGGCGTGCCCGAGCACCGACGCGACGAAGAGGGCGTCCTTCGATCGCGCGAGGCGCGCGGGGCCGCGCGGCACGGGGAAGGTCCGCACCCGCGCCCCGGCGATCTCGACGAGCCGATCGTCGCGCTCCTCCACGACGAAGACGGTGCTCTCCGCGGTCGCGACGTCGCGGACGAAGGCGCTCGGGAGCGGGAGATCGGGGAGCGGCTCGAAAGATGTAGTGTGCACGCGATAGCGCGCCAGCCGCGGCTCGAGCTCGCTCGCGACGAGGACGGTGTCCCCTTGCACCGCGAGGGCGGACGGCGCGCGCGGGGTCGGGGCGCGCGCGATCTCGGCGAGCGACGCGTCGAGGAGGACGAGCGCGTCGCGGCCGCGCAGGACGCCGGCGCTCTTGCCGTCGCCGAGCGCGACGACGGCGTACGGATCCGCCCCGAACGCTCGGTCCTGCGCCGGCTGCTCGAGGAACGACGTGGCCTTGCGCTGCTCCTCCTCGAAGGTGCGGAGCGGCGCGAGCGGATCGACCGGCACCGCGGTCGGCGCCGGAGGGTTGGTCGATCGAGAGCAGGAGAGGAGCGCCGCGATCGCGAGCGCGCCTCTCGGTTTCACCAGCCGCCGGCCTGATCGCCCGACGCGGCGGGCGCGGTCGTCGTCGGCGTCGCGGCGCTCCCCGACGGAGCGGGCGCGGCGGGCTGCGGAGGATCTTTGTCGCAAGCGGCGAGGAGGGCGACGAGGCCGAGGACCAAGGCGAACGCGGAGATCTTCATGGACCGCAAGGTACACGACGCCCTCGCCGTGGGAAGTCGGCTGCGATACGACGTCTCGATGCTGCGTGTGCGTTCGGTTTCCTGCGTGGCGATCGCGCTCTCGGCGACCGCCTGCCGGTGTGGGGAGAGCTCGGAGCCCGTCTTCGACGCGAGCGAGTCGGCGCTCTCCGAGCCCACGTCCGTTCCCCCGCCGCCGCCGAAGCCGAAGCTCGTGAAGACGTGGGAGAAGAAGGTCGGCTTCAAGGCGCCGGAGTCGGTCCTCCACGACGTCTCGAGCGATCTCTATTTCGTCACGAACGTCGAGGGGAAGCCGCTCGAGCGTGACAACAAGGCGTTCGTCTCGAAGGTGGCGCCCGAGGCCGACGGCGTGGAGCTGAAGTGGATCGAGGCAGGGAAGAAGGGAGTGACGCTCCACGCGCCGAAGGGCATGGCGCTCTCCGGCGAGACGCTGTTCGTCGCCGACATCGACACCGTTCGCCTCTTCGATCGGCGGACGGGCGCGCCGGCGGGGGAGGTGAAGGTGCCGGGCGCCACGTCCCTCGACGACGTCGCGGCCGCCCCCGACGGGCGTGTCTTCGTCTCCGACACCGGAATGAAGGACGACGGCAATGGCGGCGTCGTCGCGGCGGGCACCGACGCGGTCTACGTGATCGGAAAGGATCGCAAGGTCGACGTGTGGGCGAAGTCGCCGGAGCTCGATCACCCGAACGGGCTCGTGTGGAGCGGCGTGCAGCCGTACGCCGTCAGCTTCGGCAAGGGCGAGCTGTACGCGGTGGAGAACGGGACGAAGAGCGGACCGCAGAGCGCGCCGGCCGGAATGCTCGACGGCCTCGTCCTCGTGAACAACGACTACTGGGTCACGAGCTGGGCGGGGAAGGCGGTCTATCGAACGCGGCCCAACCAGCCCTTCGTCGTCATGATCGAGGACGTGAGGTCGCCCGCCGATCTCGGCTACGACCGCACGCGCCGGCGCCTCCTCGTCCCGCTCGCGGAGGAGGACGAGCTCCGCGCGTACGAGATCGAGCTGCGGTGAGCCCGCGCAGAGAGCTCGTCGCGCTCGCGGTCGTGCTCGTCGCGACGGCGTCCGCGGCGGCGAAGCTGCGAAGGGCGGCGCCGCCTCCGCCCGCGGGCGTCCCGGGTCCGGCGCGCACGTTCGGCTACGTGACGTCGGCGGCGTGCGTCGCGTGCCATCCGTCCGAGCACGCGAGCTTCCGCCGCACGTGGCACCGCACGATGACCCAGGTCGCGACGCCGGACACGGTGCTCGCGCCGTTCGAGCGCCGCGAGGGCGCGGTGCTCGCGCCCGACGGCGCGCGGATCGTGCTCACGACCGGCGCGCATCGCGAGCAGGCGTACTGGACGGCGGGCGATCGTCCGGGCGAGCTCCGCATCGTCCCGTGGGTGTGGCTCCCGCGCGAGCGCGCGCTCGTCCCGCGCCACGACGCGTTCCTGTTCCCGCCGAACGAGCCGCTGCCCGACGTGCGCTGGGGCGGGAGCTGCATCGCGTGCCACGCGGTGGCGGGCGAGCCTCGTCGCGACGCGGCGAAGGACACGTGGGACACGCGCGCGGCGGAGCTCGGCGTCGCGTGCGAGGCCTGCCACGGGCCCGGCGCGGAGCACGCGTCGCTCTATCGCGATCCGGTCGCGAGGTACGCGCGCGGGCGCGATCCGAAGATCGTCCAGCCGAAGAAGCTCGCGCCGGAGCGCGCGAACGCGGTGTGCGGGCAGTGCCACGCCTACGCGTTCCCGCGCGACGAAGCGGCGTGGTGGCAAGACGGCTACGCGCGCACGTTCCGCCCCGGCGACACGCTCGCGGCGTCCCGCGCGCTGCTCCGCCCCGACGCGATGAACGGCGAAGAGGGGGCGCCGGTCATCGACGCGCCGGCCTCCGCGATCTTCTGGCCGGACGGCGACGTCCGCGTCGGAGGTCGCGAGCTCAACGGACTCGTCGGATCGCGGTGCAAGGCGGGCTGCCTCGACTGCCACGCGATGCACGCGGGCGATCCGGCGGGGCAGCTCGCGCCGGGCTTCACCTGCCTCGGCTGCCACGACACCGAGCGCGCGCGCACGCACTCGCGCCACGGGCCGGAGGTTCTCTGCGTCGATTGCCACATGCCGAAGACGAGCTACGCGCTGCTCGAGGGCGTGCGGTCCCATCGCATCGCGATCCCGCGCGCGGAGCACGACGACCTGAAGCCGAGCGCGTGCGACCTCTGTCACCTCGACAGGAACGACGCCTACGGCGTCCGCGCGGGCATCGCCGGCGACGCCGGCGTCCGCGCGCTCGTCGCCGACGCGCTCGCCCGCTTCCCCGCTCCCCGCTTCGCGGTCCCGCTCCTCGACGCGATGAAGGAGGACCCGTACGCCGCGGTCCGCTTCATCGCCGCGCGCTCACGAAGACGCTTCGGCGACATCGCCACGCCCCCGCTCGACCCCGCCCTCGTGCGCTCGCTCCTTGCCGCCCGCGACGATCGCGCGATAACGATCGCGGAATGAGCGCGCCGCAGCATCGGGAAGCGGAGGGTGGGCGCGTTGCGTCTCGCGCGCTGCAGCCTTGGGAAGGGGAGGCGGGCACGTGAGCGGTGGGCCCGCGGCGCCTCGCGCGCCGCAGCATCGGGAAGCGGAGGCGGCGCGGATCGAGGTGCGGCACCTCCGTGCGGGCTGGTGGGGGCTCGCGCTCTTCGTAGTCGGCGGGCTCGGGCTGGAGGTGCTGCATGCGGTGAAGGCGCCGTTCTATCTCGACGCGGGGCAGGAGACGACGCGGCTCCTCCTCCGGCTCGCGCACGCGCACGGGACCGGGCTCTCGCTCCTGCAGATCGCGTTCGCGCTCACCGCGCGGGCGTGGCCGGCGACGGCGACGAGGCTCGCGTCGGTCGCGTTCCTGGCCGCGTACGTGCTCCTCCCCGGCGGCTTCTTCCTCGGCGCGCTCGGGGCGTCGCGCGGCGATCCCGGGCTCGGCGTCGTCCTCGTCCCCGCCGGCGCGGTCGCGCTCCTCGTCGCCGTCGGCTCGGTTTCTCGTCGGATCCGTGATCCTTCCGCCGAAGAAGCGGAGTAGTCTCCGCCGCCTCGATGTCCGGCCAGCGCAACGCGCACTGCTCCTACTGCGGCGCCGCCTTCACGGAAGGGGTTCCGTTTCCCCGAACATGCGGGGCGTGCGCCAAGGTCACGTACGTCAACCCGATCCCGGTCGCGGTCCTCGTGCTGCCGGTCGACGAGGGCGTGCTCACCATCCGCCGCGGGATCGAGCCGCGCAAGGGACAGCTCGCGCTGCCGGGAGGCTTCATCGATCTCGGCGAGGCCTGGCGCGCCGCGTGCGCGCGCGAGGTCTTCGAGGAGACCGGCATCCGCGTCGACGCGGACGCGGTGACGCTCTTCGACGTCCACAGCGCGCCCGACGGCACGCTGCTCGTGTTCGGGGCCGCGCCGAAGATGCGCGCGGCCGACCTCCCGCCGTTCGTCGCGACGAACGAGACGTCGGAGCGCGTGATCGTGAACGAGCCGCTCGAGCTCTGCTTTCCGCTCCATACCCGCGTCCTCGCGGACTACTTCACGAGGAGTCGATGAAGCGCCGCCCGCGTTCCAAGTTCCGTCTCGTGCTCAACGCCCTCGCGTTCCTCGCCGGGCTCGCCGGCATCCTCTGGATCCTCGGCACGAAGAACGCCGAGCCCGAGGCCGAGGCGGCGCCTCCGAAGAAGCCCGCCGGCGCCGCGCCGGCCGACGCGGGCGCCGAGGCCGCCGCGGCCGCCCCCGCTCCCGCCGCCGACCACGTCAAGGAAAAGAAGGAAGACGACGGAAAAGACGAAAAGAAGGATCCTGAGCCGATCGACCTCGCGATCGCGCCCGACGGCGGCGTCCCGTTCCACCCGAACGCGGGCCGCTACAGGTCGCCCTTCGCGAAGCCGGGCAACGAGCCGGCGCTCAAGGTGAAGGTCGGCTTCCTCCTCAACACCGTCGACAACTACGACGTGAAGACCGGCACCTTCACCGCCGACTTCTTCCTCAGCCTCACGAGCCCGGCGCCGATGCCGCCGACGGAGCTCCAGTTCCCGAACGGCACCATCGACAAGAAGGAGGTCATCGCCGACCGGCCGACGTTCAAGCTCTTTCGCATGGGCGGCTCGTTCAAGTCGCCTCCGGACCTCCGGAAGTACCCGTTCGACAACCAGGACCTGAAGATCATCATGGAGGACGACTCCGCCGGCATCGATCAGGTCGAGTTCGTCGCCGACAGCGAGCGCACGCAGCTCGCGCGCGGCTTCCGCGCCCTCGGCTGGCAGGTCTCCTACATCGACGCGAAGACGACGACGACGGCGTATCCGGATCGCTTCGAGAACGACGACCTCCTCTATAGCCGCTACACGTTCGCGCTCGGGGTGGAGCGCTACGCGACGAGCGCGGCGTTCAAGGTCTTCGTCCCCGCCTTCGTCATCGTCCTCATCTCCCTCCTCGGGATGTGGGTCCCCGCCGACGAGATGGAGGTCCGCTCGAACTCCGGCGCGCCGATGCTCGCCGGCGCGGTGCTCTTCCACTTCTCGCTGATGCAGGAGCTGCCGTCGACGATGTACCTGACGCGCGCCGACAAGCTGATGCTCGCGGTGTACATCTCGCTCCTCCTCGGCATGATCTCGACGTGGTGGATGTTCCTCGTGAAGGAGCACAACATCCCTGTCGTCTTCCGCGTCGCGCGCATCGCGGTCCCGGTCCTCAGCGTCATCACGATGGCGCTGGGCTGCTTCGCCTGATCAGCGGCTCAGCGGCGCTTCAGCCACGGGCATTTGTCGACCATCTCCTTCGGGCGGGTGCGGTCGCAGTGCACGCCGACGACGGAGCCCGTCGTGACGATGTCGGTGCAGAGCTGGACCATCTCGAAGTTCGTCTCGTCCTTGCGGTCCGTCTTCAGCGCGCACTCCCCGAGCTTCGTGAGCTCGGTGCGGTAGGAGCCGCGCTCGCGGTCCCACGTCGCGGTGATGTCGGCCTTGAGCTTGTCGCCCGGCTTCACCGCGGCGCACTGGGCGAAGCCCTTGTCCGCGCGGACGACGCGGCGCGCGTCGCCGGGGCACTCGTCGTACTTGAGCTCGAGCGCCCACGTCTTCACGCCCTTCTCGTCGGTCAGCGGCTCGATCGTCTCGACCTCCATCGTCGTCGTGTACTTCTTGACGTCGGAGCACGCGGCGACGGTGAGGAGCAAGAGCGGGGCGGCGAGGAGGAGCTTCACGGTTTGGCCTCGGGCGTCAGTGTCGCATAGAAGTCCCACGTCACGCGCTCCCAGAATGCGCGCGCGGGCGGGCTCTCGAGCGCGAGCTTCACGAACGGCCAGGTGAGGTCGGCGAGCGCGTCGAGGGCGGGGCGCTCGACGACGCCGATCCGCTCGAGGAACGCGCCGATCGTCGTCTCGCCGTGCTCGGCGACGAGCGCCTCGAGCTCGGCGAGGAGACGCTCCTTCACCCGCTCGTTCTGGAGGGCGCCCTCCACGATCGCCTCGATCGCGGCGTCCAGCTCCATCCGCGCGTCGTCGTCGACGTTCTTCGTGAGCGCGGCGACGGTCTCGTCGTAGAGGAAGCGCGCGACGTTGCGGCGCAGCGCGACCATCTTCGGATCGCCGCTCTTGCCGACGACGAAGTCGGCGATCTTGCCCTTCGACTTGCGCGCCGCGACGAGGAGGTACTTCCGCATCTCGGGCTCGAGCCGCTTGTCGAACTCGCCGCGCACCGCGCTCATTGACTTGAGGACCGCGCCGGAGCCGATCGGCATGACCTTCTTGATCAGCGCGGGGAGGCCCCACTCCGCGAAGAACGGGTTGACCGACTCGTTGAACTCCACGAGCGAGTCGTAGATGACGTCGCGCATGATCACCTCGACGACCTCGTCGTCGAAGACGCGGCGGATGACCTCCTCCGGCACGAGGTCGGGGCGCGCGACGAGCTCGTCGATCGATTCTCGCGCCGCCTCCGGGACGTAGTCGCCGAGCTTCGCGTCGTCGGTGCGGAGGTTCGCGAGCGTGCGCCGGTGGACCTCGCGCACGATCGGCGCGAGGTGCCCGCGTACGGCGGCCTGGGTCAGCACCTCCTCGAGCGCCGCGACGAGGGCCTTCGGATCGAGGACCGCCTCGAGCGGGAGCGTGAGGAGGTGGTCGTAGCCCGCTTCGAACGAGCGCCTCCAGTCGCCCCGCGCGCGCTCGTCGGTGAGGCGCTCGGTGAGGAAGGCGATCTGACGGGAACGGAGGGCCGCGATCTGCTGCGGCGTGAGAGAGAGCGCGTCGCTCATCGGGACGGTCAGGTTACGCTCCTTGGCGGTGATGCGTGAAGCGTGAGACTCCCGCGTCGGCGTGGCAGCTCGCGCGCGCGATCGTCTGGGGCCAGCGCGGCAAGCTCGGCCTCGGCCTCGCGCTCCTCTTCCTCGATCGCGCGGCCGGCCTCGTGCTGCCGCTCGCGCCGAAGGTGCTGCTCGACGACGTGGTCGGCCGGCGGCGGACGGAGCTCCTGCTGTGGCTCGCCGCGGCGGTGGTGGGCGCCGCGATCGTGCAGGCGGCGGCGGGGTTCGCGCTCCAGCGCGTGCTCGGGCTCTCGGCCGAGCTCGTCGTCCTCGGGTGGCGGCGCCGCATCATGGCCCGCGTCACGCGCGCCCCTGCGTCCTGGCTCGACGCGCAGCAGACCGGCGCGCTCCTCGCCCGCGTGATGGACGACGCGTCGACGATGCAGAACCTCGTCGGCGCGCAGCTCGCGCGCTGGGCGAGCAACGTCGTCACCGCCGTCTTCGCGTTCGGCGCGCTCTTGTGGATCGACTGGGCGATGACGCTCCTCGCGCTCGGCTTCGCGGCGCTGCCCGGCCTCGGGCTCCACCTCTCGTACCGTACGATGCGCCCGCTCTTCCGCGAGCGCGGCGAGCTGCGCGCGGCGCTGACGGGGCGGCTCGCGCAGACGCTCTCCGGCATGCGCGTCGTGAAGGCATTCGCCGCGGAGCGCCGCGAGCGCCTCGTCTTCGCGCGCGGCCTCCACCGCCTCTTCCGCGTGATGGCGCGGACGACGAACCGCCGCGGATCGATGGGCGCGGTCGCGACCGTGACGTACGCGGGCGTCGTCGCGATCGTGCTCGTGCTCGGCGCGCGCGCGATCCTCGACGGGCACATGACGCTCGGCGACTTCGCGAGCTACGTCGCCTTCGCGCTCATGTTCGCGGCGCCGCTCGTGGACCTCCCCGAGATTGCGACGCGCCTCTCGGAGACGCTCGCCGACCTCGATCGCGTGCGCGCGGTGGACGCGGTCGCGCCCGAGGACGAAGGCGACGACGAGCGCGCGCCGCTCTCCGGGTTCGCGGGGACGATCGCGTTCGACGACGTCACGTTCGGCTACGATCCGGACGCGCCGGTGCTCCACGGCGTGTCGTTCCGCGCGGAGGCGGGGACGACGACGGCGATCGTCGGACCGAGCGGGGCGGGGAAGAGCACGCTCTTCTCGCTCGCCCTCGCGTTCCGGCGCCCGGACGCGGGAGCGATCCGGGTCGACGATCGCGACCTCGCCACCGTGCCGCTCCGAGACTGGCGGAGCAAGCTCGCGGTCGTCCTCCAGGACGACTTCCTCTTCGACGGCACCCTCGCGGAGAACATCGCGCTCGGGCGGCCCGGCGCGACGCGCGAGGAGATCGAAGCGGCGGCGACGGCCGCGCGCTGCGACTTCGCCGCCCTCGACGCCGCGATCGGCGAGCGCGGCCTGCGCCTCTCCGGCGGGCAGCGGCAGCGGGTGTCGATCGCGCGCGCGCTGCTCAAGGACGCGCCGGTGCTCCTCTTCGACGAGGCGACCTCGAGCCTCGACGGCGAGAGCGAAGGCGCGGTCCGCGAGGCGATGGCGACGCTCCTCCGCGGACGCACCGTGCTCGTGATCGCGCACCGGCTCTCGACCGTGCGCGCGGCCGATCAGATCCTGGTCCTCGAGCGCGGCCGCGTCGTCGAGCGCGGCACGCACGCGTCGCTCGTCCTTGCGGGCGGGCGCTATCGGTCGCTCTACGAAGCGCAGGCCTTGTAGTACGCTGGCGCGCCATGTCCCTCGCAGACCTCGTCCCCGCCGGCGTCAACCCGAGCACGGAGCAGCAAGACGTGTTGCTGGAGCTCGCGTTCCTCACCACCGCCGCCGACGGGCGCCTCCACGACGACGAGCTGCGCGCGTTCCTGGAGATCGCGACGCGCCTCCGCGGCAAGGAGCCGAGCGACGCGGAGTTCGACGTGATGCTGAACCGCTTCTCGAAGCAGGCCAACGCGCGCGACATCGGCGAGCGCGTGCAGACGCTCGCGAAGTCGGTGCCGGCCGAGCTCAAGCCGGTCGCGTTCAAGCTCGCGGTCGCGCTCGGCGTCGCCGACCTCGACGCGAGCGAGGACGAGAGCGAGCTCCAGTCGATCCTCGCCGAGGCGTTCGGCTTCGACGACGCGAAGGTCGGCGAGCTCACCGCCGAGGTCTACGCGTCGCTCGACGCCGGCGAGGAGTGAGCGCCTGTTCCACCCCGAAGGCCCCACGTTCGCGGAGCTGATGCGCCAGGCGCTCGCCTCGACCGAGCGCGGCTACGATCTCCTCGCGCCGAAGTTCGATCGGACGCCGTTCCGCACGCCGGACGCGGTCATCACGGAGATGATCGCGGCCATCGGCGAGGCCGGCGCCGCGCTCGACGTGTGCTGCGGGACCGGCGCGGTGATGCAACAGCTCCGCGCGGTGTGCAGCGAGCGCGTCGTCGGCGTCGACTTCAGTCAGGGGATGCTCGACGAGGCGCGGCGGCGGCTCGAGGGCGCGCCGGGCGAGGCGCGGATCGAGCTCGTGCGCGGCGACGCGCTGGAGCTCCCGTTCCTCGAGGAGATGGACGTCGTCACGAGCGCGGGCGCGTTCGGCCACGTGCTGGTGGAGGACGAAGACCGCTTCATCGCCGGCATCGCGCGCACGCTGAAGCCGGGCGGCCGCTTCGTCTTCCCGACGACCCGCGCGCCGCGCATGACCGACGGGTGGTTCTGGATGGCGCACGGCTTCAACGCCGTGATGCGGGTGCGGAACGCGCTCCGGCGGCCGCCGTTCATCATGTACTACCTCACGTTCCTCTGGCCGGAGGTCCGCGCGAAGCTCGAGCGGAACGGCTTTTCGGTGCGCGCTGCGGAGCACGACCGCTTCGTGATCGTGACCGCGACGAAGCGCTGAGATCGCGTACGATGGCGCGCCATGAGGATCCATCTCATGGTGCTGACCGCCGTCGCGTGTTTGCCGCTGGCGTGCTCGGACGGCGGTTGTGGCGGTGGTGGCAGCGCGGCGACCGAGGCCGGCGCGGGCTCGGCGGCGCTGACGGCGTCGGCGCCGGCGCCGGTCTCGTCGACGGCGAGCAGCACCGGGCGTCATCGGATGATGGTGCGCGCGGGCGGCGCGGTCGGCTCGCTGTTCCGCGCCGCGAGCCAGCTTGATCTCAAGGAGGAGCAGAGGACGCGGATCGAGAAGATCGCGACCGACCTGCGCGAGGCCGATCGGGCCGGGGGCGAGGGCGACGCCGGCGGCGTGCGCAAGGAGCTCCGCGCGATCCACGACGAGATGGTCGCCGGGGCGAAGGCGGGGAAGGTCGACGCCGCGAAGCTCGAGCCGCACTTCTCCGTCCTCGAGAAGGAGGCGAAGGAGCGGCACGCGCGCGACGTCGACGCGCTCGGCAAGCTCCACGCGGTGCTCGAGCCCGCGCAGCGCACGTCGGTCGCGGCGACGGTGAAGAAGAGCGAGGACGACCGCGCCGGGCGCATGAAGGCGCAGGAGACCGCGCTCGCCGCGCGCGTGGCCGACGGCGGCATGACCGCGACGCGCCGTCGCTACGAGAGCTGGGTCCGCGAGCTCTCGCTCGACGACGAGCAAAAGAAGAAGCTCGAGGCGTTCATCCCGAAGGACGATCCGAAGGCGCAGCTCGAGCAGCGCGAGGACGGGAAGAAGCGCTCCGACGCGACGATCGCGGCGTTCGAGAAGGAGACCTTCGACGCGAACGCGCCGCCGCCGCCGGACGGCAGCCGCATCCGCCGCCCCTACGACGAGCAGGTGAAGTTCTTCAACCAGCTCATCCCGATCCTGAAGCCGGAGCAGAAGGACAAGCTCGTGCAGCGCCTCGAGCGGCAGAGCACCGGCACGTTCGACCACGGCCGCCGCCGCGGCGGCGGACCCGACGAACATGATCCCGACCCCGACGACCGCGAAGAACGCGACCCCCGCTAGGCTCGCGCTCGCGCGGGTCGTTCGGATCGCGCTGGCGGCGCTGCTCGTTGCTGCGTGCTCGCGCAAGGAGGAGCCGGCGCCGTCGGTTGCGCCGTCGTCGTCGGTCGCGCCTGCACCTTCGCCTTCGGTCTCCGTGGTGCCGGTGCCCGTCGTCGCGAGCGTGCCGGACGCGGCGATCGTGCCTGCGCGGGTGGAGCCGAACGAGGCTGCGCGCGTGCACGCGAGGCGGCTCGCGGAGGTGCCGCTCACCGGCGCGGCGATGGCGACGATGAAGAAGCAGTACACGGTCATGCCGGCGGGCGTGGACGTCCAGCAGGCGCCGCTCACCGCGCGCGGGCGCATCGCGTCGCTCGTCTCGTTGACGGGGAAGCCGACGTCGGACGCGCTCCCGATCGTGATCGTCCACGACGAACGCGGCGACGTGCTCTGGTCGAAGGACGGGCCGGTCGCCGGCATCATGCCGCCGGTCGGTCCGCTCGCGATCGCGGCGGCGCCGAAGGGCCGCGTCGCGTTCGCGGCGTGCGATCCCCCGACGACGACGGTCGCGCTGCGGCTGTGGGACGACGACGGCTCGCCGTTCGCGGACTTCCAGGCGATGGCGATGGAGTCCTGCGACGCGCTCGCGCTCCTCTACTGGCCGAAGCAAGGCTGGCTCATCGTCGCCGCCCGCCCCGGCGCGACGCGCGCCCGCCTCGTGAAGGACACCGGCACGCCGGCGTGGAGCGACGCGATCGACGTCGGCGCGCGCTCGCCGGCGGACGCGATCGCGATCCCGAGCGTCGCCGCCGACACCGACGAGAGCTTCGTCCTCGTCCAGGTCGCGCAGCCCACCGCGACGCCGGGCTCGCCGTTCCACGCGCTCGCGTGGCGCTACGACAAGGAAGGCAGCCCGATCTGGAAGCAAGCGCTCGACCTCGGCGAGGCGCCGAAGGGCGCGCGCGCGGTGCTGACGGCGCGCGAAGCCGGCGTGAGCGTGAAGCTCCCCGGCCGCCCCGACATCGAGGTGAAGCCGAGCGGCGCGTTCCGCTGATCGCCTCGTGCGCTCGCCCGCCGCTCGTCTACGGCGCGGAGTCGCCGAGGCCGAGCACGTACGTGAGGTCGCGCACGACCTTGAGCTCGAGGGGGGAGAGGCGGCCGTCGGCGGACGCGGCGTCGACGAGGACGGTGACCATCTCCTGCTTCTCCTCGAGCGAGAGCTTGGCGACGATCGACTCTGCCTGGTCGAGGCCGTCGAGGTCGATCACCTTCTTCCGCATCGCCTCGTCGAGCTCGAGGCGCTTCATCAGGCGGTCGAGGAACGCGCGCTCGTTCTCGGTCATGATGCCGTCGGCGACGAGGACCTTCGACACGAGCAGGCACTTGGCGACCTTGGCATCCATCGCCGGGCAGCGTAGCACTCAACTCCCGCCCGGGGAGCCGCGACTCACGTCCGAGGAGGTGCGGTGAGCCGCGCGATCGCGACGCCCGCGGCGACGCCGACGTTGAGCGATTCGACGGCGCCGGTGCCCTTGATCGCGAGGAGCACGTCGCACTGCGCGCGGACGCGGCCGGAGAGTCCTTCGCGCTCGTTGCCGAGGACGAGCACGGAGGGGCGCGGGAAATCGTAGGTCAGCGCGTCGGCGTCGGCGTGTCCGTCGGTCCCGAGGACGGTGACGCCGCGGCGGCGGAGGCGGCCGATCGTGTCGGCGAGGTCGGTCGTGCGCGCGAGGTCGAGGTGCTCGCATCCGCCCTCCGCGACGCGGATCGCGTTCGGGTCGAGCCCCGGATGCGGGGCCGGCGCGCCGAGGATGACCGCGTCGACGCCGAAGAACGCTGCGCTCCGGAGGATCGCGCCGATGTTGTACGAGTTCCGCACGCGGTCGAGCGCGAGCGCCACGCCGCGACGCGCGGTGAGGCGATCGGCGAGCTCGAGCGGCGACAGCCACGCGCGCTCGCTCGCCTCGAGGCAGATCCCTTCGTGCTGCTTCGTGCCCGCGAGCTTCTCGATCTCGTGCTCCCGCAACAGGCCGACGTGCGTCTTGCGCTTCCCGAGCGCGTGCTCCACCGCGGCGAGGTGCTCGCGCGTGCACGCGACCCGGATCACGTCGTCCGGCCGCCGCTCCAGCACCGCGAGCGCCGCCCGATGCCCATGGATGCGCTCGCACGCGCCACCGCCTCGCGCGGTCATGCGCCGTCTCGCGCGGTCATGTCGCGGAGGCGGTCGATTTCTGCGAGGAGGGTGCGGGCGAAGTCGAGGTCCATGTGGCGGCGGTTCTTGTCGCCGACGAAGAACTCGTCGAGGTGGCCGCGCCGCTGCTGCTCGTAGGTGAGGGCCTTCACGAGCATCTGCAGCTTGTCGGCCGCCTTCACGACGCGCGCCTCGAGCGTCGTCGCCTCTTCCGCCTCTCTCCAGAGCGCGAGCTGCGCGGGCGTCAGCACCGGCGCGAGAGTGGCCTCCTCCGCGGCGGCGAGCGCGCTCCGCAGCGCCTCGCTCTTCGCCGGCATCGGGACGTCGCCGGTGAAGGCCTCCGCGACGTCGTGGACGAGCGCCATCCGGAGGACGCGCTCGCCGTCGACCGCGGTCCCGTTCGCGCGGAGGTCGTCGACGATGAGCGACGCGACGACGGCGACGCCGAACGAGTGCTCGGCGATGCTCTCGGGATCGACGACGCCGCGGAGGAGCCAGCCCGTGCGCGGGAGCGACGCGAGGCGATCGAAGAGCTGGACGAGCTCGACGGCGGACGCGGCGGACGCGGACGCGGCCGGCATCACGCGTCTTTGAACGGGAGGCCGCCGATGAAGTCGGCCTTCCCGAGCGGGACGCCGTTGTGCCGGAGGATCGCGTACGCGATCGTGAGGTGGAAGTGGAGGTTCGGGATCCCGAAGTCGTAGACGTACTCCTCGCCGAGGAGGTACTTGCCCGGCATCCACGGCAAGATGACCTTGCGCGCCTCGGCGCCCTCGAAGTCCTCGCGCGTGAAGCCGGACTGGATCTCGCGCGCGGAGCGGAGGCGGGCGCGGACCTCTTCCCAGGTCTTCTCCGTGTCGGGGTGGGAGGGGACCTCTTTGCCCGTCAGCCGCGTGCAGATGAACTTCGTCTGATCGCAGATCGACTGGAACTGACGGACGAGCGGCAGCATGTCGGGCGCGAGGCGCGCGGTGAGCATCGTGTCGGCGTCGAAGTTCTTGCTCTTGGCGAATTCGACCGTTTTGTCGATCCATCGCTCGCAGACCTCGAGCGACTTCGTGAAGCGAGGGACGGTGTGCTCGTAGAGGCTCATTCCCCTCTCACCTAACACCCCGGCGGCGGGTCGTCGATGCGCGCCACGAGGCGGTGACCGCGCGCGCCGTGCACGAGCGCGAGGCCGCCGAAGGCGAGCACGAGCACGCCGGCGGTGGCGTGCTCGAGGCCGCGCGCGACGAGCGGCGCCGACGCGAGGGCGACGAGGAACGCGGCGGCGACGAGGACGCCGCGCTCGACGAGGGGCCGCGCGCCCTGGACGCGGAGGGTGAGCTGCCGGACGCCGACGAACACGAACACGACCGAGCCGGCGAGGATCGCGGCGTGGGTGCCGAGCGCGCCGGTCTTCGTCGCGAGGGCGATCGCGAGCCCGAACGCGAGCGGCGCCGCGAACGGCAAGAGCCGCCCGCGCCTCCGCGCGACGCGCACGAAGGAGTGCACGATGCCGACGGCGGCGACGAGGGTGACGAAGGCGAGGATGGCGACGGGGAGCGAGACGGGCCCGAGGTGGACCGCGCCGATCGCGGCGGCGCCGAACAGCGCCCGCGCGGCGAGGGCGATCGTGAGGCACGCGATCGACTCGATCTGGTTGAACATCCCGAGCTGGAACACGCCCGTCTCGGCCTGCTCCCAGTACGTGACCGCGGCGGCGGCGGGGATGATCACGGCCGCGGCGACGCTCCAGTACGGCGGCGCGCCGAGGGTGACGACGGTCATGATCGCGACGTAGGACGCGTTGAGGAGGTCGAGCCCGTGATCGAGGAACTCGCCGGTCGCGGAGCACTGGTTGGTCCGTCGCGCGTGCGAGCCGTCGGCGTTGTCACACCAGAGGTACGCGTTGAGGAGGAGCGCGACGACGAAGAACGGCGCGCCGCGGTCGAGGTCGGCGGACGCCATCAGGAGCGCGAGCGCAGCGAGGCTGAGGAGGTGCCCGGCGTGGGTGATCGCGTTCGGCGACAGCCGCTCCGGAATGGCCGGGAGCACCGGCTCGACGAGGAGCCGCTTGTAGTGCGGGAGAAGCAGCGACCGATCCTGAACGGAGTACTCGAGACCCACGCGCCGCCCTCTTTCAAGATACATGCGCACGCCCTCGCAGCCATCCAGCCGGGTTTCGCCGCACGTTTCACACCGCTTTCACATCACCGCGCACCCGCCGCCGCGCCGCGGCGCGAACCCTTCGCGCTGACTCACCTCGCGCCTCGAGCGCAGCGCGGCGAGGGTGGCGACGCGGCGACGCGGCGGCGCGGCGGCTATATGTGCTTTTTATTTGGCGTGCACGACTCTCCAGTCCGCCGTAACGCCTTCGGTATGCGGCGTCGCGAGGATCTGCCTTTTCGCTCCGCATCGCGCTCGCATCCCAGCCAAAGATCCGATCCCGAGTCCACCACCCAACGCCGGCGCGATCGCTTCGGGCGGGGGGCGGGGTGCACGCGGGGAGGGGAGGGATGGGCGCGGGGATGCGCCGTGGCCTCGTAGGTGAGGAGGCGGTGGCAGCGCCGCACGGAAGGACGCTGTAGGTGGGAATGAGGGTAGTGCAACGCCTAAAGAAGAATGCTCGCTTCGTGCGAGGGGCGTTATCGCTTGCGGTCGGGGACGGGGACGTCGACTTGCGTGCGGCCGCTGTCCGGGGGCTTCGTGTCGGTCTTCTTCGCGGGCGCGGGCGCAGGTGCGGGCGCGGGGGCTGGCTTGGGGGGGACGCTTGCTCTCGAAGGGAGAGGGATGCGCGAGGGGAGCGGGATCGGGGCGCGCTTCGGGCGGGAGACCGTGGAAGCGGGCTTCGAGGGGACGATCGACGGGGAGGGCGCCGGGGCCTTCGACGGCATCTTGGCCGGGGGGAGCGACGGGCTCTTCGGCGGCGGCGGGAAGCTCGGGCTCGGGTTGATCATCGTGCGCTCGAGATCGACCGCGCTCGCGTCGACGGGGGCGGCGGTGATGTCGGTCGGCGGATCCGTGCGCGTCGCGACCTGCATGCCGACCTCCGTGCGCGAGGGCGGCGGCGGGACGTCGGACTCGATCGCGGCGGGGCCGAGGCGTCGCGACGGCGGAGGAGGGAGCACGGACGGCGGCGCTCCGCGGCGCGAGGGGGGAGGCGGCGGCGGGACGGAGGGCGTCGACGCGCCGCTCGAGCCGAAGCGCGGCGTCACGGGGGCGACGGACGCGGACGGCCCCGCGGTGGGGATCCCGTCGCGCGGCGTGAGCGGGCCCGGCGGCAACGCGCCGGAGCTCGGCGCCATCATCGTCGCCGCGAGGCTCTGCGGGCTCGTGACCGGGCTCGACGTGATCGGGCTCGAGATCGGGCTCGAGATCGGGCCCGGGCTCGACGTCGGGACCGGGCTCGAGGGCGAGACCATCGTCGCCGCGAGGCTCTGCGGGGTCGCGCGCGCGCTCGGGCTCGAGGGGGTCACCATCGTCGAGGCGAGGTTCTGCGAGCTCGTGCCGGCGCTCGCGAGCGTGGAGGCGAAGTTGGGTTTGCTCGAGCTGCCGGGGCTCACGCTCGTGTCGGGGGGCGTCACGGCGGGGACGCCGTCGCGCGGGGTGGCGCTCCCGGGCACGTTGTGCATGACGGCCGTCGTCTCGCGTGAGTCGCGGCGGACCTCGGGGCCGGGTGGTCGTTGCAGCGCGTGCGCGGACGAGGCGATCGTGGCGGCGCGGCCCATCGCCGACGTGATCGCGGGCTTGAGCCAGCCGCCTTGGCGCTTCTGCTCGCCGGGGAACAGCGTGTCGACGAGCTGCGCGAGGCGGCCCGAGACGTCCTGCGGCGACGAGCGCTGGTAGACCCACGCGTCGAGCTCGCGCGCGAGGTACGTCGCGGTCGGGTAGCGGTGATCGCGGTTGCGCTCGAGCGCGGTCTTCGTGATGCGCGCGAGCTCCTCGGGGAGATCGGGCGCGACGCTGCGGATGTCCGGGATCGGGCCGAGCTGCACCGCGCGCACCGTCTCGATGTCGGTGTCGCGGCGGAAGAGGCGCTTGCCGGTGAGGAGCTCCCAGAGGGTCGTGCCGAGCGAGAAGATGTCGCTCCGGCGATCGACCGGGATCTGCATGATCTGCTCGGGCGAGAGGTACGAGAGCTTGCCCGCGACCATCTGCTGCGAGCTCGAGGTGTCGCCCGTCGTCACCTTCGCGAGGCCGAAGTCGAAGAGCTTCACCTCGCCGCGGAACGTCGCGAAGATGTTCGCGGGGTTCACGTCGCGGTGGACGAGGTTCAGCGGGCGGCCCGCCGCGTCGGTGAGGTCGTGCGCGTACGAGAGCGCGTCCGCGACGCGCGCGACGGCCCAGGCCGCGATCTCGGGGCTGAGGCGGACGCCGCGCGTCGCGATCGTGTCGTGGACGACGGCGAAGGTCTTCCCGAGCATCAGCTCCATCGCGATGTAGTCCTGCTGTTCGTCGGTCCCGACCTCCAGCGTGCGGACGATGTTCGGATGCACGAGGCGCTGAATGAGCTTCCCCTCTTCGAGGAACATCTTCACGAGACGATCGTCCATCGACGCGTCGTGACGCGCGATCTTGAGCGCGACGACGTTCGGCTGATCCGACGGCGAGTCGATGTGGCGGCCGAGGTACACCGCGCTCATGCCGCCGCCTGCGATCTTGGCAACGACCTCCCACTGCCCGAGCCGCGTCGGGCGATACGGGCCGGATGCCCGTGAAGGAGGGAGCGCCATGCCAGAAGGCATTGTGCCAAGGGTGGCCAGGAAAGGTCTAGAATCACCGCTTCGGAATGGACAATCTCGCCGTTGCCCGGGCCCTCACGGACCTCGCCGACCTCCACGAGCTCGGCGGGACCCTGCCGTTCAAGGTCCGGGCCTTCCGCACCGCCGCCCGCGCGATCGAGGGCTACGGCGGCAGCATCGCCGACCTCGTCGAGAAAGACGCCCTCGCCGAGGTCCGCGGCGTGGGCGACGGCGTGGCGCGGCGCATCAAAGAGCTCTTCGAGACGGGGCGCATCACCGAGGCGGAGGAGCTCCGCGCGAAGCTGCCGCCGGGGCTGCTCGACTTGATGAACCTCCCCGGGATCGGGCTCAAGACCGCGCAGCAGGTCTGGAAAGAGCGCGGCGTCACGTCGGTCGACGAGCTGGAGGCGGCGGCGAAGGAGGGGAGGCTCCGCGACCTGCCGCGGTTCGGCGAGAAGAAGGAGGAGAAGCTCGTCGCGAGCATCGCGGCGTGGCGCAAGCGCGCGGCGGCGCCGAAGCGGCGGCCGCTCGCGGAGGCGATGCGCGCGGCGGAGGGGATCGTCCTGCGCATGAAGACGGTGGGCGGCGTGCTCGCCTGCGAATACGCGGGGAGCCTGCGGCGGCGCGCGGAGACGGTGGGGGACCTCGACATCCTGGTCGCGGCGGAGGCTTCGTCGGCGGCGGCGATCATGGACGCGTTCGTCGACATGCCGGGCGTCGCGGAGGTGCTCGGCAAGGGCGACACGAAGAGCAGCGTGCAGCTCGCGGAGAGCGCGGGCGGCATGCAGGCCGACCTCCGCGTGGTGCCGCCGGCCTCGTGGGGCGCGGCGCTCCAGTATTTCACCGGCTCGAAGGACCACAACGTCGCGATGCGGACGATCGCGGTGAAGAAAAGGCTGAAAGTCAGCGAATACGGCGTTTTTGACGAATCGGGGAAAAGTGTCGCGGGCGCGGACGAGGCCGGGGTCTACGAGGCGATCGGGCTCGCGTGGATGCCGCCGGAGATGCGCGAGAACCGCGGCGAGGTGGAGCTCGCGGGCAAGCGCGCGCTGCCGAGCCTCGTCACCCTCGACGACGTGCAGGGCGACCTGCACATGCACACGACCGAGACGGACGGCAAGAGCACCCTCGACGAGATGGCGGCGGCGGCGAAGGAGATGGGCCGCTCGTACATCGCGATCACGGACCACTCCGAGACGCTCACCTTCGTGCGCGGCATGAGCGCGGAGCGGCTGCGCGCGCAGAAGCGGAAGATCCGCGAGGTGGAGGAGCGGCAGGGGATCCGGCTCTTCGCGGGGATCGAGGCGGACATCCTCGCGGACGGGCGCGTCGACCTCGAGCACCACGTCGCCGAGCTCGAGTGGGTGGTCGGGAGCGTGCACCAGCACCTCCGGATGACGAAAGACGAGATGACGAAGCGCGTCGTGCGCGCGATCGAGTCGGGGAACATCGACTGCCTCGGGCACCCGACCGGGCGGCAGCTCGGGCTCCGCGAGCCGAGCGAGCTCGACATGGAGGCGGTCATCGCGGCGTGCGCGCGCGCGGGCGTCGCGATCGAGCTGAACGCGACGCCGCTGCGCCTCGACGCGAACGAGCACACCGCGAAGATGGCGCGCGAGGCGGGCGTCCCGGTCGTCCTGAACAGCGACGCGCACTCGGTCCACGAGCTCGAGCACCTCCGCTATGGCATCGGCATCGCGCGGCGCGCGTGGCTGGGCAAAGAGCACGTGCTGAACACCCGCGCCGCCGAGGGCCTCGCGGAGTGGCGCAAGCAGCGGCTATCGGCCTGAGCGGCGGCGCGCCTCTTCTTCCTCTTCTTCGGCTTCCTCTTCTTCGGCGGGCAGCGCGCCGCGGTAGCCGGCGCCGGCGTTGTTGGCGCGCGTGTCGCGGAGGGCCTCGTTGAGGCGGTCGGCGAGCTGGGCGTTCTCGGCGGGGGAGTCGAGCGAGAAGGGGAGCGGGGTGCGGCGGGCGTCCTTCGTGAGGAGGACGAGGCGGCGGCCCGCTTCGAAGCGCTCGATCGAGGCGAGCGGGGTTCGGTCGCCGCGCACCGCGAAGCCCGCGGCGTCGAGCGTCAGCGTGAAGCGGTCGCGCACCGCCTTCGACTTGCTCGCGCCGCGGAGGCGGCGGAGCAGGTGGAGGAGGATGGGCGTGCAGAACAGGAGCACGAAGAGCGCGAGCCTCGTCTCGGTGGTCAGGTGCCGGTTCGTCGCCTCCGTGACGCACGCGTCGATGAGCGCCGCCGCCAGGCCGGCGATGAAGAGGCCCGCGACGACGTAGGCCAGGCGGAGGACGCCGAGCGTCGACATCGGGTTGCCGTGCTCGTCGTTGACGACCATGTCGCGCTCCTGCGCCGGCACCGCGAGCGCCTTGCGGAACGACTCGAGCTCACCCTGCTCCGTGCGGACCACGTCGAGCGCGTCGACGTCGATCTCGAGCGACGTCCCGCCCGCGCCGATCCGCTCCGTCCAGCGAGACACGGGGCGATCCTATGCGAGGATGGAGCCACGCACGATGAGGGGACTTTGCATTTCCGCGGTCGTTTCGATCCTCGTCTCCTGCAGCGCGCCTTCTGCGGAGGTCGCGCCGCCGCCCGTCGCGCCGCCCGCGCCCGCGCCGCTCACCGCGTGTGGTCCGCCGCCGCCGCCGCCCGCGGCGACGATCGCGCCGACCTGCACCACCGTCGCGCTCGCGAGCATGCCCGCGCAGCATCATCAGCTCACGCTGCAGCTCGCGTCGGGGGCGACGACGCGCATCGACTGTCCGCGCATGCGCTATCGCGGTCAGGACACGCCGGTGTGCGTGGTGAAGGAGGTCGCGGGCCGCCTCCGCGGCGCGTGCTGCCCGCCCGGCCGCGTCGATCCGACCGATCCGGAGTGCGTGGCCGAGGGGACCATCGACGAGATGTACGCGCGGCAACGGGCGTGGGAGTGGTGCAAGAAGGACGCGCCGCCCACGAGGCCCTGCGAGCCGTGCGTCTGGTACCCGAACGCCGAGCGGTGAGCGTCAGCGGCCGGCGCCGGCGGCGTCGAGGACGGCGCGCCACATCGGGGAGAAGCCGGTCGTCAGGTCGTCGGCGCGGACGCGGTACGGGACGTCGGGGGCGACGCCGACGTTCTCGATGACGCGGTCGCCCGGGCGGACGCCGAGCGTGACGGTGAAGTTGAACGCGGTGATGCCCAGCGTCTCGAGCGCGGCGATCACCTCCGGCGGCGCGCAGGCGCGGACGAGCTCGCTCGCGCCCGGCTTGCACGCGTCGGCGCGGCCCACGCGGCGCTGATCTCCGCCCGCGCCGGAGGTGGTCGTGCCGAACAGCGTGACGCGACCGTTGTCCTTCAGCGCCGCCGGGACGTAGTCGGCGGCGGAGATCGACATGCCGTCGATGAGCATCACGACCGGCTTCCCGAAGACGGGGCCACGGCTCCTCTCGGGCACGTGCTCCGGCACGAGCGCGAAGTGCGGCGCCGTCAAGCCCGGCGGCTGCGACGCGAAGAACGCGAAGAACGCGGCCGCGCCCTGCGCCGTCGCCCGATCGCGCGGGCCGAAGCCGAAGAACCGCGCGAACAGCGGGATCGCGTCCATCGTCGCGCGCGCCTCCTCGTCGGTGCGGACGCCGCCGAGGCGCGCCCCCAGCTCCGCCAGCGCCGCGCGCGGGCCGAAGCCGACCACCTCGTCGCCGTCGATCAGGAAGCGCTGCCGCGGAGGGACGAGCGGGCGCTCGAACAGGCGCGAGAGCATCACGTACGCGAAGAGGAAATTCCCGCCGCCGTTGCCGCGCTGATCGATCACCAGCGCGTCGACGTCGCGCTCGAGGAAGACGCTCAGCGCCTCGTCGACCTCGCGCATCGCGCGCGGCTGCTCGGCGGGGGGGACGTCGTAGGTGTGGAGCCGGACGAAGCCGTAGCGCCGGCCGGCCGCGGAGAACGCGTAGGCGCCGTAGAACGCGGCGTCGGGCGCGCGCCAGAGGAGCTCCTCCGGCGGGGGGAGGACGCTCCGCTTCGTCTTCGGCCATAACGGGCAGCGCTCCGAAGGACCGTCGGCGTCGGCGTCGCGCCACGTGAGCTCGACGGTCCGCGCCGGCGCGCCGGGATCGTGCGTTCGCACGACGAGCCGCGCGCGCGCGCCGGGCGCCGGGGTGTCGTCGAGGTCGGTCGACGACCGCAGCGTCAAGAACCAATCGGCGAGCTCGCGCTCGAAGTCGGGGGTCGAGGCGTAGCCGTCCGCTGCCGCGATGCGCCGGTGCACCTCGGCGATCGGCCGTCCGTCGAACGCGGTGACCTCGTCGCCGACGCGGAGCGGGAGCGTCGGCGCGAGCTTCGGATCGATCCACGCCACGCGCACGCCGGCGTCCGTGCTCACGAGGTGAAGGCCGAGCCACACCGCTCGACCGGGCGGGAGCTCGAGCGAGGTGTGGAGGTCGCGCGGCGCGCGGAAGAACGCGCGGAACGCGCGGCGCAGCTCCTCCGGCGTCGCGCGCGGGCGCGCGATGACCTCGTCGAGGCGGGCGAGCTCGCGCTCGAGGCTCCACCCGATCGTCCGCGCCTTCAGGTCGCGCGGCGCGTAGCGCTTCGCGAAGAGCTCGGCGACGTGATCGCGGAGCGTGCGCGCGGCGAGCGGCGCGGGGTCGGCCGCGACGCGCGCCGGCGCAGGCTGGGACGCGCACGCGGCCGCCAGCGCGACGATGGGCGTCGAGCGCCGGAGCCACGAGACGGGCGCGCTCACACCATCTGCCGCGCGGCGAGGCGCTGGAAGGGGCCCGGGACCGCGACGAGATCGTCGAAGCGGCCCATCTGCACGACGCGGCCCTTCTCGAGGACGACGATCTTGTCGGCGTGGCGGATCGTCGAGAGGCGGTGCGCGATGACGACGCGCGTGACGCGCAGGCTCTCGAGGCTCTCGCTCACGATCTGCTGCGTGAGGTTGTCGAGCGCGCTCGTCGCCTCGTCGAAGAAGACGATCTTCGGGTCCGCCGCGAGCGAGCGCGCGATGAGGAGACGCTGCCGCTGGCCGCCGGAGAGCGTCCCGCCGCCCTGCGCGATGACGGTGTGCATCCCCATCGGCATCGCCTCGATGTCCTTGTCGAGCGCTGCGCTCCGCGCCGCGTTCCACGCCTCGTCGAGCGAGAGGCCCGTCGCGCCGACGATGTTCGAGTAGATGTCGCCGCCCATCACGCGGCTGTTCTGCATCACGACGCCGATCTGCTTGCGCACCGCGCGCACGTCGAGGTGCCCGAGCGCCTGGCCGTCGTAGTAGACGCCGCCCTCGGTGCACGCCTCGAAGCCGAGGAGCAGGCGGAGGAGCGTCGACTTGCCCGAGCCCGAGGGCCCGACGAGCGCGACGAACTCGTCCGGCTCGACCTGGAAAGACACGTCGTCGAGGATGAGCGGACCGTCCGCCGCGTAGCGGAACGAGACGTGGCTCACCTCGATGCCGCCCTTCAGCTCGATGCGCTCGCCACCGCCTTGCGCCTCGAGCCGCTGGGTGAGGATCGGCTTCGCGCGCTCGTAGAGCGGCACGACCGCGAGCGACGCGAGGAGCGACTCGACGACGCCGAGCGCGGCGGACAGGAAGATCCCGAACGCGCTCGCGAAGGCGAGGAACATGCCGGTCGACACCCGCGCCTGCGCCTTCCCCGCGAGCATCCAGTAGAGCACCATCGTGCAGACGAGGGGGTAGACGCTCTGGAAGAGACCGATCCGGAGGTAGACGCGCTCCGCTCCGAGATCGGCGTCGCGGCGGCGCGCGAAGAGGCGCGCCCACACCGCGAACGCGCGCCCCTCCGCGGCGGTGACGCGGAGCTTCGCGATGCCGGTGAGGAGCTGGAGGAGGAGGCCCCCGATCCGCCCGTCGATCGCCGCGACCGCGCGCTGCTGCGCGAGGCCGTAGCGCGTCCCGATCGCGGCGGGGACGACCGCGACGAGCACGAGGACCGTCGCCGCGAGCGCGAGGCCGGGATCGATCGCGAAGAGGAGGGCGAAGTTCCAGAGCGAGAAGAGGCCGGAGAGCAGCGCCGTCATCGCGGTCCCGGCGAGGAGATCGCGGATCGCGCCGATCCCGGCCGCGCGCGCCGCGAGATCGCCGGCGGCGTACTCGCGGAAGAACGGCAGCGGGAGCGAGAGGAGCCGATCCCACACGCCGGCCTCGAGCGTCGCGTCCATCCGCGTCTGCGCGCGCACGATCGCGAGCCCGCGCACGACCTCGAAGAGCGCCTGCCCGAGGTAGACGGCGATGAGGACGGCCGTGATCTGGAGGAGCAAGTTGCGTTCGGCGCCGGGGATGATCGTGTCGAAGACCTGCCCCGTCACGAGCGGGATGAGGGTGGAGAACGATCCGAGGCCGAGGCCCACCACGAGCACGAACGCGACGTCGCGCCAGGCGCGCTTGCCGGAGAAGCGCAGCACGTCGAGCGGTCGGAGCGGGCGGTCCGGCATCGGCGGATAGAACTGGTACGCCTGCGGGTGCACGCGCTCGGCGAGCTCCGCGGTCACCCGACGCGGGCCGCCGGCGCGCGCGTCGAAGAGCTCGTAGCCTCCCTTCGCCGGCAGGAGCGCGATCGGGTTCAGCCGCTCGTCGTTCACCTCGTCGCCGTCGTCGAGCATGAAGCCGAGGAGCGGGCCCACGTCGTCCTCGTGCCAGTCGCCCTCGAGCAGCACCCTGCGCGTGCGCACGCCGGTCATCTGCGCGATCGCGGTCTGGACGGCGCCGAGGCCCGCGCGCGCGGCCGGCCAGCGCGCGTGGATCTCCGCCACGCCGAGGTAGGCCGCGATCTTCTCGGCGGCGTGCTCGAACGGGCGCGCGCTCCCCGACGTCGCGCCGAGGCGCTCGCCGCGCCCCACCGCCGCGAGCTGGCGGAGCGCGTCGGCGACGAGCTCGCCCTCGGCCTCGCGCGACGCGCCGTCGAGCGCCGCGCGCGCGGCCTCGGCGCCGGCGCGGCTCTTCGCGAGCACCGACACGACGAACGCGTAGAACGCGTCGGCGAAGCTCGTGCTCCGATCGCGCGCGAGGAGCTCCACGCTCGTCGACGTCCGCGCCCCCGTCATCCACGCGCCGCGCGACGAGAGCGGCGACGACAGCGCGCGCGACGACGCGGTCGCGCCCTCGCCGCCGACCACCCACGCGCTCTCGGTCAGCGGCCACTGCCGCGGCGCGTCTTCGTGCTCGGTCACGCGGACGGCGCCGAAGCGCTCCGGCGTGCTCGCGAGCGTGATCCAGACGAGGCCGCGCGCGGCGCGGAGCGGGTTCGCCTGCGGTCCGAGGACGAGGCCCGGCTCGACGGCGTCGCACCGCGTCGGCACCGGCGCGGCCGGGAGCATCGAGACGAGGTGCGTGATCCAGGCGTCGAAGGCGCCCTCGGCGGAGGCGCGCCGCGCCGGATCGGCCAGCGCCTCGACGAAGAGGCGCGACGGGATCCTGAGCACGGAGCCGCCGGGGGGACCGGTGAGGAGGAGCGCGGCGAGCTCGGTCGCGTTCGCGTCCGGCGCTCGCGCGAAGAGGAGCTGTCCCGGCGCGACGGAGCTCACGTACGCGCGGCGCCCGACCGCGCGGCCGTCGCGCCATCCGACGCAGAAGAGCTGGTGGCCCGGCATCGTCGTGACGTAGACGTAGGCGGGATCGTCGAGGAGGAGCGGCTCGTCGCCCTCGACGCGGAGCTCGTCGCACGCCTCGCCGAAGAGCGCGCGCAGCGACGCGGCGACCTCCGGCTCCTCCTGGCTCGCGCGCGCGGTGTCGATCATGAGGTCGTGATCAGCTCGTGGTAGAGGCCGCCCTCGGCCATGAGCGCCTCGTGGGAGCCGCGCTGCACGGCGACGCCGCGATCGAGGACGATGATCTCGTCGGCGTCGCGGATCGTGGAGAGGCGGTGCGCGATGATGAGGCAGCTGCACCCGCGCCGGCGGAGGTTCGCGTCGACGCGCTGCTCGGTCTCGGGATCGAGCGCGCTCGTCGCCTCGTCGAGGACGACGATCGCCGGCTGGCGCACGAGCGCGCGCGCGATCTCGAGGCGCTGGCGCTGCCCGCCGCTGAAGTTCACCCCGCCCTCGAGGATCTTCCCGTCGTAGCCGCCGGGGAGCTTCGCGATGACGTCGTGGATGCACGCGTCCTTCGCCGCCTGCACGACGTCGGCCTCCGGGATCGTGTCGTCCCAGAGGGTGAGGTTCTCGCGGACGGTACCCTCGAACAACGTCACCTCTTGATCGACGATCGCGACCGACGTCGTGAGCGCGCTCCGCGGGAGCGCCTCGCGCGGCGTGCCGTCGAAGACGATCTCGCCGCTCCACGGCCGGTAGAGACCGCAGACGAGGCGCGCGACCGTCGACTTGCCGCTCCCGCTCCCGCCGACGAGCGCGACGCGCTGTCCCGGCGAGAGGTGCAGCGTCAGCTCGCTCACGAGCGGCGGCGACAGCGGGAGGTAGCCGAAGGTGACGTCCTTCAGATCGAGCTCGCCGGTGAGGCGGCGCGTGTCCGCCTCCGTCGCGGCCGCGGCGAAGGTCGTGTCCTCCTCGTGCTCGAGGACGTCGTCGAGGCGCTCGAGATCGCCGCGGAGCTGCTGGAGCGACGCGCCGACGTGGGAGAGGCTCTCGATCGGCCCGAGGAAGCCGGCCATCAGCGTCTGGAAGGCGACGAGCATGCCGAGGCTCATGTGGCCGTCCATCACCCGGAGCGCGCCGATCGAGAGGACGAGGAGCGTGCTCGCCTGCCCGACGAGGCCGGTCGTCGTGAGGAGGAGCTGATCGCGCCGCGCGAGGGCCTGCTGCGACGCGAGCAGCTTCGCGTGGTATCCCGCCCACTGCCCGAAGAACTCGGTCTCGGAGCCGGTCCCCTTGATCGTCTCGATCATCTGGAGGCCGCCGGACGCGACGCCGTGGAGCTTGCCGTGGTGCTGCACGACCTGCCGGGAGAGGTCGGTGCGCGCGCGCTCGGCGCCGCGGAGCAGGAGGATGTACGCCGCGGCGGTGGCGAAGCCGATGAGCGTCAGCCACGGATCGATGTACAGCATGAAGAGCGCGTAGAACGCGACGAGGACCAGATCGAGCGCGATCCCGGAGACGCGCCCCGACAGCGTGTGCGCGACGGCGTCGTTCGCGCGGACGCGATCGGCGAGGTCACCTGCGGAGCGCGCGAGGTAGAAGTCGATCGGCAAGCGGAGCGCGTGCCAGAGGAACCCGGTCGCCATCTTCACGCCGAGGCGCGCGACGAGCTTGATGAGCGCGGTGCGCTGGAGGTACGTGAGGACGAGGCGGAGGAGCGCCGCCGCGCTCATCGCGAGGAGGATCGACGAGAGGAGGTCGACCTGCCCGCCGACGAGGACCTCGTCGACGAACACCATGCCGAAGACGGGGACGACGAGCCCGGGCACGAGGAGGCAGAGACCGGCGAGGGCGATGAAGGCGATCGCTTCGCGCGATCCCGCGAGCCGTCGCGCGAGCATCGCGAACATCGAGGGCCGCCGCCCCTTCGGCCGGTACGCCTCCGTCGGCTTGAAGGAGAGGACGACGCCGGTGAAGGCCTGGTTGAACTCCTCGAGCGGGACGCTCGTCGGCCCCGCCGCGGGATCGTTCAGGTAGGCGCGGCGATCGTCGAAGCCCTCGACGACGAGGAAGTGGTTGAAGTTCCAGTGGACGATGACGGGGAGCGTGAGGTCGGTGACCTGGTGCGGCTCCTTTCGGTAGCCCTTCGCCTCGAGGTCGTATTTGCGCGCGGCCTTGATGACGTTGCTCGCCTTCGAGCCGTCGCGCGAGACGCCGCACTCCTCGCGCAGCTTCGAGAGCGGCACGAACGTGCCGTAGTGCTCGAGCACGATCGCGAGGCTCGCCGCGCCGCACTCGGTCGCCTCCATCTGGAGGCGCGTCGGCGTGCGGATGCGCTTCACCTTCTTCGGCTTCGGCGCCTCGGCGGTCATCAGCCCTCGTCGTCGAGCGCCGGGAACACGAGCGCGATCGGCCGGCTGGCGCGCGTCACGACCGCCGCCTCGCAGCGCGTGCCGCTCGTCAGCGTCACCTCCGGTCCTTCCCCGTTCGACCAGCGGTACCCGCTCGGCGTCGCGCCGCGCTCGAGCTCGGCGCGCACCGCGATCGGCGCGCCGCCGGCGGCCTGGATGAACGCGTCGACGAGCTGCTCGTTGCGGAGCGCGCCCATCATGCCCGACCGCGTCGACGGGTACTGCTCGACGGACCTCACCTTCCCGAGGAGGACGCCCGCGCGCTCCTTCTTCACGACCGACGGCGCGATCTCGACCTGCATCCCCGGACGGAGCGACTTGCCGACGTGGGAGTCGAAGTAGAGGAGCGCCTCGAGCTCCTGCCCCTCCGGCGTCGCGCGCTCGATCGTCGCGAGCGGCGTGCCCGGCGTCACGCGCTCGCCGGGGACGGCCCGCACCTCGAAGACGCGTCCGGCGGCGGCGGCGTAGAGCTTCGCGCCGGAGGTGCGCGTCTTCCTCAGGCGCTCTAGCTCCTCGCGCAGGCGATCGCGCCGCGCGCCGAGCGACGCCGTCACGGTCCCGGCGTCGACGTCGTGATCGAGCTCGTCGAGGCGGCGCGCGAGCCCTTCGATCTGTCGATCGAGCGCCGGCTGGGCGACCTGCGCGACGAGCTGTCCCTGCTTCACCTGATCGCCGGCGGAGACCTCGACGCTCACGAGCTCGCCCTCCGTCTCGGCGAGGACCTCCGAGAGCCCCGCGCCGCCGAGGAGGATCCCGCTCGCGTGGACCTTCGAGCGCACGCGCCCGAGCGAGCCCCACGCGATCGCGGTGGCGATGACGAGGGCGCAGCCGGCGAGCGCGAGCCACGCCTTCGCGTTGGTCACGCGCATCAGCGTGTGGAGCTGCTCGGGGGAGCTGAGGCGATCGAGGGCGGCCTTGCGAAAGAGCTTCGAGTCCGCCATCGCTAGCTCCCCCGCGCCTCTTGCACCTGGCGCGCGAGGGCGTTGAAGCGCGCGCCGGCGCGGTCGACGTTGTCGAGCACGCTGTCGTCGAGCTCGTCGTCGTAGGAGGCGTCGGTCGCGTTGCGGAGCCGGTCGGAGAGGAACGTCGCGACCGACTTGTAGAAGCGGAGCCCGAAGCCCGGGTTCTGCTCGAGCGCGCCGGCGAGGACACGCCGCGAGATGGCGTACACCACCGCGTCTCCGGCGGCGCTGACGGTGGCGCTCGGCGGCCGCGCGTCGACGAACGACATCTCGCCCGCGACCTCGCCCACGCCGAGGCGCGCGATCTCGCGCTTCGTCTTCCCCTGCTGCACGACGAGCTCGCCCTCGAGCACGATGTAGAGGCGCTCGACGGGCACGCCCTCGGTGATGAGCGCAGCGCCCTTCGCGACGCGCTCCTTGCGCCCATGCTTCGCGAGCCAGTCGACGTCGGCGTCGCTGAGCTGTCCGAAGATGAAGAGGACCTTCCGCATCGCGCGCCTGCCGCCCCTGTAAGGAGGGGCCTACAGTACAGGCTGCGCGTCGCGGCGTGTTACAAGAACGCGGCTCGCCGCGTCCTTTTTCGGACTGTATCGCGTGCGCGTCGGCGGGCGGGATATCCTGCGTCCGTGCCCGTTCAGGATCCGGTCAAGCTCTGGTGCCTTGGGGTCGGCGCGATGCTCACGGAGGTGAACGGTCTCCGTCATGACGAGATCGGCGGATGGGCGCCGGGGCCGCGGGCGCGTGAGTGGTGCGCGAACGTCCTCTCCGACTCGTGGGGCGTCGCGGGGGAGAAGCAGTTCCACGAGATCGTCGACTGGCTCACGCGCACCGGCCACAGCGCGGAGGCGCGCTCGCAGATCGCGGGGCTCGGGCCGAACCCGCTCGCCGACTACCCGAAGCAGACCATCGTCCGCGCGCACCGGCAGCAGATCGAGCGGCAAGGCCTCCTCGCCTGGGACTGCGGGCGCCTCGCGTCGATCGTCGGGTGGGGCTTCCACGTCGGGTACCTCGACGAGAACGAGACGTGGCGCATCCTCCACGGCAACGCGCGGCGCGTGCAGCAGACCTACTCCGCCTGGCGCGAGCTCGGCGACGCCTACGTGATGGGCCGGATGTGGTGGGCGCAGGGCGCGACGAACGAGAAGACGCGCAACGCGCACATCAACCTGATCGGGAGCCCGAATTCGCCGTGGAACCGGATGCCGTGGCAGCACCCGCTCGGCGACGCGCCCGCGCCCGCCGCGCCCGGAGCGTCGAGCAAGGCGACGGTCCGCTTCAAGCGCAGCGTGTGCCCGAGCTGCGGCGGCCACAAAACGCGGCCCTCGCAAACGGCTTATGTGTATTGCGACTTCTGCGGGACCCTCGCCGACTACGACTTCCAGAAAGCGTGCGAGGTGCCGGCGAAGCAGCCGGGGCCGGCGTATCAGGAATTGAACGCGCGGCTCGGGCCGATGATGCAGCAGGCCAAGGCGACCGGCGACGTCAACGGATATCGCAACTTGCAGCGCCAGCTCTTTGCGATGTACATCGAGCAGCTCCCGAACGCGAACCCGCCGCGCGTGAGCGATCCCGAATACCGTAATCGCTACATCGAATACATGGCCGAGGGCGGCACCGTGACCGCGTTCGACCCGCAGGCGCTCGCGCTCGAGGCGGAGGTCACGCGCTCGATCGGTGCGCTCCAGTGGGCATTCCCGAAGCCCGGCGTCATGAAAGTAGCGGCCCACAGCTTCGGGCCGATGGCGAATGCCGTGTTCGCGCAGCAGGACTACATCGCGCGGCTCTACGAGTCGCGCGGCGTCTACGCGATGCACCCCGACCGCGCGCCGGGCGAGCTCCAGAAGCGGGTAGGGATATCCCTCTTCGTCCAGGGCTGGCTGCCGATGCTCGACGAGGCGTCGACGCAGGCCTTCCTCGAGCGCGCGGGGCTCAAGACCGAATACGTCGAGGTCGAGCCGGTGAAGGGCGATAAAGCAGATTGTGGGGGGTGCGGCAATCCGCTCGAGGTCCTCCCCGGCGCCAAGCGCTGCATCTGCGAGAAGTGCGGGCGCGGGCTCGAGGTCGCGGGGGAGCGCATCTCCTGCCGCGGCTGTGGCGCGCCGCTCGCGCCGACGGAGGGCTCGAGCACCGTGACGTGCCCGCACTGCAAGAACAGCTTCCAGCGCGTCCAGATGATCCAGCCGGGGTTCGGATGAAGAAGAGCACGAGACTTCGCGCCGCCGAGCCGGCCCCGGACGTCGACGACGTCGTCCGCCGGCTCGAGCGCCTCACGAAGAAGAAGAACGAGTCGTACCGTTTCGGCACCCGCCTCGCCGAAGAGCAGCTCCGCGCGTTCGAGGACGCGCACGGCGTCACGCTCCCGGAGGAGTACCGCGCCTTCCTCCAGGCCGCGGGCGAAGGCGCGTCGGGCCCCGACTACGGGCTCGTCACCCTCGCGCACGCGATCAAGGAGCGCGGCGAGACGATCTACGGCCTCGCCGATCCGTTCCCGATCCCCGCCTCGACCGCCGACCTCCTCGACTTCGCGGTCGGCGGCATCCTCCCCGTCGCCTACGGCGGCTGCTCCTACTTCACCGGCATCGTCACGACCGGCCCCGCGCGCGGGACGATGTGGTTCAGCGTCGAGGCGCGCCCGGGCTGGGTGCCGTGCTGGAAGGGCGCGCTCCTCGGCGCGAACGGCAAGCCGTACGCCGCGCCCGCCGACGCCGATCCGTACCGCGCGACGTACGACGCCGCGCTCGATCCCGTGAACGAGAAGCTGCGCCTCGGCTTCGCGGGCTGGTACGCGGGGTGGCTCGAAGGCGAGGAGCGCAAGGTCCTCGCCGGGGGCCTGTCGTGAGCGAGCCGGTCGCGCTGCCGCGCCACCGCGGGAGCGTCACGATGCTCACGTTCACCGCCGACGGCCGCGTCCTCTCGACCAGCCTCGACCGCACCGCGCAGCTGATGCTCGCCGAGACGCGGAAGCCGCTCGCGGTCTTCGAAGGCCACCTCGCCGCCGTCGCCGACGCGGCCGCGCTCGCGAACGATCGCGTCGTCACCGCCTCGTTCGACGGCGGGGTGCGCTTCTTCGACGCGACGACGGGGCGGCTCGCGCTTCTCGCGAAGGGCCACACGAGCCGCGTGATCGCGCTCGCGGTCGCGCCCGGCCGCGAGCGCGTCGCGAGCGTGAGCGACGACGGATCGGTCCGGATCTGGGACCGCGACGGCAACGCGGGACCGGTCCTGCGCGGCCACGACGACGGCGCGATGCGCGCGTACTTCGAGGACGACAAGGCGATCGTCACCGTGTCGCGCGCCGGGATCGTCGCGACGTGGGACGCGACGACGGGCAAGCGCATCGAGACGAACCGGATGGCGACGCCGGAGGAGAAGGCGGAGCCGGCGCCGCCGCGCGCGCTCGAGCTCGCGAAGGGGATCGTCGCGGAGGCGCGCGACGACGGCACCGTCCGCATCACGGAGGCGAACAGCGGGCGCGCGGTCACGCTCGGCGGCCACGACGACGCCGTCACCGTGCTCGCGATCTCCCCCGACGGCGATCTCCTCGCCGCGGGCTCGGCCGACGGCGCGATCCTCGTGTGGCGCTGGCGCGAGGCGTGGGGCCGCGGCGACGGCGCGGCCGCGGCGACGCCGGAGCTGCCGTGCGTGTGGCGCATCTCCGCCGAGACGAAGACGCCGGACACGCGCTTCGACGGCGGCGAGCTGTGGGTCGGGCGCTCCAACGTCCTCCACGCGTACGACGCCGAGACGGGCGAGCGCGGGAGGACGATCGAGGCGCAAGGCGACCTCGTGCACTTCGGCAAGAAGCGGCTCGTCTTCGCGCGCTTCGTCGCCGAGATGAGCGTCGTCGATCGCAAGAGCGGCAAGGCGGTGCTGACCGCGCCGCTCGAGGGCGAGCACCTCCGCGCGCGCGCCGCGCAACCGCTTGCATGGTGCACACGTCGCGCGGGGAAACCGAACGCGCTGCGCATCGTCGATCCCGACAAACCCGACCTCGCGGAGCTCGGCCCGATGAAGGGCTCGCTCGGCGTCTTCGCGTTCCGCGCCGACGGCAAGCGCGCGGCGGTCGCGGCGGCGGAGGAGCCGCGCGCGTGGCTCTGGAACGTCGAGAGCGGCAAGCTCGTCGCGGAGGCGACGTGGGAGGGCGCGCCCGCGACGCAGCTCGCGTTCACGCACGACGGCACGCGCGTCGTCGCCGGCACGCGCGACGGCCGCGTCCACGTGCTCGACGCGACGACGGGGGAGCGCGTCCGCGAGCTCGTCCCGCCGCCGGGCGATCCCCAGCGGCAGGGCCTCGCGCCGATCCACGTGTCGCCGGCGAGCGATCGCGTCGTCGCGTGGGGCGGCGACGCAAACCACGCGATCCTCTTCGACACCACGACCGGCGCGCCGCTCCTCCGCCTCTTCGGCGAGGAGAAGTCGGGCCTCGTCGCCTCCGGGGTCGCGTTCTCGCCCGACGGCACGCGCCTCGTCGCCGCGCACGTCGCGCGCCCGAAGCTCGTGTTCTACGACCCGATCGCGGCGGTCCGCGTCGTCTCGCACGAGGTCCATCGCTCCGGCGGCGTCGGCGTGCAGCTCCGCTTCTTCGCCGGCGGCAAGCGCATGCTCTCGTGGGCGACGCAGGCGATCGACAAGAGCCTCCGCGCGTGGGATCCGCGCACGGGCGAGCGGCTCTGGGCGAACCTCGGCCTCGGCGGCGAGGGGATCGACGCGGTCGTGCTCTCACCGAACGAGCGCTTCCTCGCGGTCACGTCGCGCGGCTGGCCGCTCGTCCGCGTCGTCGACGCCGCGACCGGCAAGACGGTCGCGGACCTCGCCGGCCACCAGGGCTACGTGCCGCCGCCGAGCTTCGCCGCCGACGAGACGCTCCTCGCGACGAGCTCCTACGAAGGCGACGTGCAGGTCTGGGAGCTGCCTTCGGGTTAAGCCGTCGCGAGGCAGAAGTGGACGCGCGCGCCGGAGCGGTGCTCGGGGCGCGCGAGGCAGGCGAGGAAGTCCCGCGCGACCGCGTCGAAGCGATCGCCCGCGAAGTCCTTCAGCGTCACCATGCGATCGAGGCGCGACTGCCAGGCCTCGAGCACGTCCGGCGCGGCGGGGCCGGAGAACGAGAGCTCCGCGTCGCCGAGCGATCGCTCCTCCGCCGGCGTGAAGCCGATCGCCTCGAGCGTCGGGGCGAGCTTCTTGCCCATGCGGAAGTCGTAGCGCTTCGCGCGGAGGGCGTCGTCCGCGTACGCGTCGAGGATCGCGCGCGTCTCCTCCGCGAGCGGCGTGTGCGCGAAGAGGTCGTCGACCTCGGTGAGCGCGATGAAGCCGCCCGGCGCGAGGCACGCGATCCAGCTCTTCAGCGCCGGCTCGAGGTCGACGAAGTACGCGGCGGTGAAGCTGCACCACACGCCGTCGATCGGCTCGCCGAGGTCGGGCAGCGCGCGGAGATCGTGCTGGCGGAACTCGGCGCGCTCGGGCGGCAGGCCGCGTGCGCGCGCGACCTTCAAGAGGTCCGCGTTCGCGTCGACGCCGATGACGCGCGCGCCGTGGGCGACGAGCTCCGCCGCCTGATCGCCGATCGCGCAGCCCACGTCGAGGACCGTCTTCCCCTCGAGGGAGGGGAGGGCCGCGAACGCGGTCGGCCAGTCGCGCCACGCCGCCTGGCGGCGATAATCGTTGGCGAGGCTCATGCGGGCGGAGGTACCAGGATCGCGTGGTTCTGCAGGACGAGGAGGAGGTCGTCCGCGATCACGAGGTCGTTGTCGCGATCGAGCCGCGCGCGCGTCTCGGCCAGCGTCTCCTCCGGCTTGAATTCGCCGAGCACCGCCCAGAGCTCCGGCGTCAGGCTCATCGGATCGTACGCGCTGTACGTCGTGACGCCCATCGCGCCGCCGGGGAGCGGACGCGCGACGAGGTTCGGGTTGGGGACGAGACGCTCGGCGAGGCGCGGCGCCGTGATCGCGTCGAGCTTCGTCGCGACGTCCCGCGCGAGCTCCTCGCTCCGCGGCTCCTCCGCGAGGAGACGATCCATCTCGTCTCGCGTGACGGAGCGCACGACGTCGAAGGTGCGGAGGTAGAAGTCCTCCTCGCGTCCCGCCCACTCGCCCCAGCAGGCGGCGTAGTCGATCTCGCTCGGCGCGCGGTCCTCGAGGTCCTCGAGCGTGAGCTTCATCCGCGGGAAGTCCGGCTCCGCCGCGCCGGGGAACACCGCGCGCGCCGCGTGCCGCGCGAGCACGACCTCCACGTGGGCGGTGAATCGTTTGTGCGCGGTCCAGAACGCGTGCCCGGCCGCGCCCGCGTCGTGCTTGCAGAAGAAGGTGGAGCACACCGCCTCGCGATGACGCCAGATCGAGCAGAGCCCTCCTCCTTCCTCCACGAAGTAGGGACAGAGCAGGACCTTCGAGCGCCCGAAGCTCGTGGTGCGCGCGGCGTCGAGGAGCACGCGGTGCTTCCGCGGCGGCGCCACCCACTGCGGCGTGATCCCGATCCGCGACGCGATGCGGGCGCGCATCCGGCGCTGCCCCTCCGCCATGTCGGGGTCGGCGAGCACCGCGCCGGCGAGGAAGTTCGGCAACGTCGGGTGATAGGTGCAGCACTTCAGGTTCGGCTGGAACGCGATCGTGCCCGGCGCCTCCGAGCGCGAGCACATCGCGCAGTCGCTGCACGTCGCGCGGCGCTCCTCGACGTTCGGTCGGTCGTAGACCGCCGGGAACAGGCGCCGGTGCGCCTCCGGGAGCGTCTCGCGGATCGTCGTCATTCGTGGCCACGCGGACGGTACTCGAGTACGACGCTCCGCGTGAAGGAGTTCATCGAGGCTTTCAAGGCGCTCCGCCACGCGCCGCTCGCGTTCTGGCTGTGCGTCTTCGCGTTCACCTTCGACGGCATGGCCTACTTCGGCGTGCTGCCGCTGATGAAGCCGTTCCTCGGGCAGGACCTCCTCATCAAGCCGGAGTACGCGAGCATCTGGGTCTCGTGCTTCACCGGCTCGCTCACGATCGCGATGCTCCTCGTCGGCGCGAGCGAACGTGTCCTCGGCATCCGGAAGAGCCTCATCCTCGCGCTCACGCTCTCGACGCTCGGCCGCGTCGTCTACTCGTCGTCGCCGTTCTTCGGCGGCCTCTTCGGGCTCGCGGTCTCGCTCGTCATCATCGCCACCGGCGAGGCGACGGTGCAGGTCATCTGCTACGCGGGCGTGAAGCGCTACACGACCGAGAAGACCAGCTCGATGGGCTACGCGCTCCTCTACGCGGGCCTCAACTTCGGCGCGATGCTCACCGGGCCGCTCTCGGCGAAGGTCCGCACGACGCAGGACGTCGCCTACAAGGCGGGCACGAGCGCGCTCTCCGGCTTCAACGCGGTGAACTGGGTCTGCACCGGCATCACCGCCGCGACGCTCCTCGTCTTCTTCCTCTTCATGTCGAAGAAGGTGGAGGCGAACGTCGCGCGCGGGACGGACGAGCCGAAGGAGAAGGCGATCGCGGGGGACCGCGGGAGCGCCAAAGAGCCGCCCGCGAAGCCGGCCGGCAAGAGCCCGTTCAAGGACCCGCGCTTCCTCTTCTTCATCTTCGCGCTCCTCCCCGTGCGCACGCTCTTCGCGCACCAGTGGCTGACGATGCCGGAGTACGTGCTCCGCTCGTACTCGCAAGACGTCGCCGATCACATGGAGGTGTTCGTCGACTCGGTGAACCCGCTCGTCATCTTCTTCGGCGTCCCCACCATCGCCGCGCTGACGAAGAAGCGCCACGTCCTCTCGATGATGATCGTCGGCTCGCTCGTCAGCGCGTCCGCGACCTTCATCCTCTGCGCCGGCGAGCACGTCACGCTCCTCCTCCTCTACTTCGTCGTCTTCTCGATCGGCGAGGCGATCTGGTCGTCGCGCTTCCTCGAGTACGCGGCGGAGATCGCGCCGGAGGGCCGCGTCGCGCAGTACATGGGCGTCGCGAACCTGCCCTGGTTCGTCGCGAAGACGACGACCGGCTTCTACTCCGGCTTCATCCTCGAGAAGTTCGTCCCGAAGGACGGCGCGAAGAGCGGCCCGACGATGTGGCTGATCTACGGAGCGATCGCGATGCTCAGCCCGCTCGCGCTCACCACCGCGCGGAAGTGGCTCCGCGCCGGAATGGTGGTCAAGGCGCCCGCGGCGGAGCCGTCGTGACGGCGTCTCGCCGCTCCCGCTCAGCGGCGCTTCGTGCGCTTCGGGCGGGCGGCGACGACGTCGGCGGCGCGTGAAGCGGTCGCGGCGGCGCGGAGCCAGCGCTCGAGCGTCTCGATGTTCGTCTCGGCGGCGAGCGACGCCTCGATCGCGCGCGCGTCGACGCCGCGGGCTTCGAGCACGGCGAGGATGCTCGTCCGCAGCGCGTCGATGCGGCCCTCCTCGCGGCCTTCCTCGCGGCCTTCTTCGCGGCCTTCCTCGCGTCCTTCTTCGCGCCCTTCCTCGCGTCCCTCTTCGCGGCCTTCCTCGCGTCCTTTCGCCTCGACCGCGTCGAGGCTCTCGAATCCCTTGCGCTGCAGCAGGTTCCGGAGCGTGGCTTCGTGCGCGGCGTCGCGGTCGTAGAGCACCGCGAGCGGGACGGGGTTCTCCAGGATGCCGGGCGCGGTCAGGACGCCGTCGCCCTTCACGACGCGCATCTTGCGGTCCTTCTCGTAGACCTCGACGCGGCGCGCGCCCTCGAGGCGGACGACCCAGACGAGCTTCGTCCCCGCGTCGAGCAGCTCGTAGATCTTCGCCTGGAGCTCTTTCTCGTCTTGTCCGACGTCCGCGTATTCGACGGCCAAGGGCGGCGCCGTCCTTGCCCATCCCTTCTCGTCCGCGATCGGCCCCACCGCGACGTCCGGCGCGCGGAGCATGCCCGGCTCGGTCGACACGCCGAGGTCGACGCCCGCGGCCTCGACCTTCGGATCCGTCTCCAGCGCCGCGCCGCCCACGAGGTTCCGCGTGCTGCCGCGCTGGCCCGTCGGCAGGCACTGCACCGGATGCCCGTTCGACAGCTCGTACGGATCGCCGGAGCGGATCTGGCTCGCGACGAAGGGGCCGCGGCCCGAGAGCTTCTGCGTCCTCATCCTACGAACCGTAGCAGACCCCGCGCCGGCCGGCCGGCGCCGCCTCCGGCCCGGCGGGCGACGGATCCCCATATTTCCCTGCGAATCGGCGGTATCGACGTGCGCAACGCGTTCTGAGATACTCGCGAGCCATGAGCACGTCCGTCGTCATCGAGACAGACCTTGGGGATATCGAAGTCGAGCTGGCGGATGACAAGGCGCCGAAGTCCGTCGCCAACTTCCTCCAGTACGTCGAGTCCGGCCACTACGAGGGCACCATCTTCCACCGCGTCATCCCGGGCTTCATGGCCCAGGGCGGCGGTTACGACGAGAAGCTCGAGAAGAAGCCGGTGAAGGATCCGGTGGAGAACGAGGCCGACAACGGTCTCAAGAACGAGCGCGGCACCGTCGCGATGGCGCGGACGAGCGCGCCGAACTCGGCGACGGCGCAGTTCTTCATCAACGTGAAGGACAACGGCTTCCTCGATCACACCGGCAAGAACGACACCGGCTGGGGCTACGCCGTCTTCGGCAAGGTCACCTCCGGCATGGACGTCGTCGACAAGATCGTCGGCGTGAAGACGGGCGCGAAGGGCCCCTTCACGAAGGACGCGCCGGAAGAGAACATCAAGATCAAGAGCGTGAAGAAGAAGGAGTGAAGCCTCCGGCGCGGACGGCACGGCGGATCGCGCTCGTCCTCTCCGCCCTCGCGGTGCTCGTCTCCGTCGGTTGCGGGGTCGCGGCGCGGCACGCGTTCGCGATGCGCGGCGTGGTCGAGTCGGACCCCGAGGCGCTCGTGGGGCCTCTCCTCTGGTTCCTCGTCCTGCTCCTCGTCGCGCTCCTCCTCCGGATGGGCGCGGCGGTGTGCGAGCTCCTGTGGCTCGAGCGCACGTGGTCGAACCTGCCGCTCGAGCTGCGGAAGGTCGGGCCGATCGAGAAGGTCGAGCCGATCGTGCTCATCGGCGTGAGCCTCGTCCCCGGCGTCGCGTGGATCTGGAAGCTCGGCGTCATCGACGCGGTCGCGCGCGGCTTCGAGGCGATCCGCGCGCGCGTCCCGTTCACCGCGCCGGTCCCGCGCCGCCTCGGCGTGGCGGCCGTCGTCGTCGGCTGGGTGCCCGGTCTGAACGTGTATGTTGCACCCTTCTTGTGGGAGGTCTTCGCGACGCGGATCGATCGCTGCGTCAGTGAGATCGAAGCGCGACGCGCTCCGGCGTGAACGCGGGCTCGTCGAGCGCGAGCTCCTCGTCGTCGATCGCGACGCGGTAGCGCGCGGTGGGCTCCTCGGCGCCGACGCGCATCGCCGGCGCCGGCTTCTCCTGTCCGAAGCCCTTCCGCGCGAGGAGGATCGGGAGGAGGTGGAGCGAGAGCATCGGGAGCGCGATGAACGGGAGGAGGACGTTCCAGCCCATCGGCGCGAAGACCGCGGCGACGAGGAGGACGATGCCCGTCGCGGCGCCGAGGAAGATCCCCCACGACCGCATGCGGACGACGCCGATCGCGGACGCGAGGAGGGCGAGCGTGAGCCCGGCGAACGGGACGCTGAGCGCGAGATCGAGCTTGCTCGAGGCCCCCGCGAGCTCGAGCGCGATGCCGCCGGTGAGGAACGCGGTGGCCGCGGTCGCGGTGGAGCCGGCGAGGAGGAGCCGGCGATAGGCCTTGGGCGCGAAGCTCGCGAGCGCCTCCTTCGTGCGGAGCATCGGGGCCGAGAGCGCGAGGGCGGTCGCGGTCGTCGCCGTGAGCGCGGTCTCGGTGAAATCGGGGATGTGGTGGCGGATGAAGATCTGCGCGAGGAACACGATCGCCATCGGGAAGAGCGTGACCCACGCCGCGCCGCGGGACAGCACCTGCGCGACGAGCGATCGCCGCGTGATGCCGAGCGCGCTCACGCCGAGGACCCCGGCGAAGGCGAGCGGGAGCCACTCGACGTGCCAGTGCCGGAGCGACTCCCACGCGACGACGCCGGCCGCGCCGAGCATGGAGGCCGCAGCGACGGCCTTCCGCTTCACCGAGATCCCATCGCCTGCGGTCCGCACCTCTGCTCCGACGAACGAGCGCGCGCGGATGTTCCAGATCCCGAGAAATGAAATCGATTTCGGTCACGCGCGCGCGTTGAACACCATCGCGAAAAGGAGTACATGCGCCTACACGATGGCGACCCAGCTCGTGCTCGACGCGCCCGTGAAGCCTCTCCTTCGCGGGGTTTCCCATCAGATCTCGTTCTTCTGCGCGATCGCGGCGACGGCCGCCCTCGTGCTGCGGGCGAAGCCGGGTCCGGCGACGGCGGTGGCCTTCGTCTTCGGGGCCACCCTCGTCAACCTGTTCGGGACGAGCGCGCTCTACCACCGGGTCGACTGGTCGACGCGCGCGCGCAAGCGCATGCGGCGCCTCGATCACGCGGCCATCTTCGTCCTCATCGCGGGCGGGTACACGCCGATCTTCGGGCTCGTCCCGTCGCAGGCGGGCGGGCACGGCGCGCTCTACGCGATCTGGATCGGCGCGGGCCTCGGCGCCTTCAAGTCGCTGCTCTGGCCGGACGCGCCGAAGTGGGTGACGGCGCTCCTCTGCGTCGGGCTCGGCTGGATGGTGACGGGGCAGGTCATCGATCGCGCGTCCGCGGTGGGCACGCTCACGGTGGGGCTCCTCATCGCGAGCGGCGTGACCTACAGCCTCGGCGCCCTCGTCTACGCGCTGAAGCGCCCGAACCCGTTCCCGAAGGTCTTCGGGTACCACGAGGTCTTCCACGCGATCGTCATCGCCGCGAGCGTGTGCCTCTTCGCGCACGTCGTGATGGTGATGCGCGCGGTCGGCTGAGCGCTCACAGCTTGTCGGCGTTGCAGTACCAGACCTGAACCTTCAGCGAGTCGACCTTCGCGACGACCGGCCCGCTGACGTCGGCCATGCGCCGCGCGGCGAGGCGCGGGCCGAACGTGGTGGGGCGGAGGTTCTTCGGGTAGAGGTACGTGCGCCACGTGTCGACGCGCGCGCCGTAGTGGTGCGTGCCGACGATCTGGCGCGGCCAGGGCTTCGAGAACCGCTTCGGCGTCGGCGGCGGCTCGGTGTCCATCACGAGGTTGATCGACACGTCCTCGACGCCGCTGTCGAGGGACTGGCGCTTGAGCTGCACGATGACGCCCCACGTCGCCTTGTCGTCGGGGAGATCGATCTTGTAGTCGCTCAGCTCGAGGTACGCGGACTCCTGTCCCTCCTCGAGCGTGACGGTCGCGAACTCGCCGTCCTCCGAGATCGCGCCTTCGGGCGTCTCCCACGCGACGCCGCCGCCCGCGACGTCGCCGCGAGGCACGCTCTTCGCGACCCCCGCCTTCAAGAGCTCGGTCGAGTACAGCTTGCAGCCGTCGGGGGCGTGCGTCACGCCGGCGTCGGACGCGGTCGGATCCTCGTCGTCGTCGTCGTCGCCGGGTTGCTGGCCGCTCGAGCTGCCGCTGCTCGTCGACGTCGAGCTCGACGACGTCGTGCTCCCTCCTCCGGGCGTGGTGCCGGTGTCGTCGCTGCAGGCGATGACGACGGCGGTGCCGAGGAACGCGAAGCACGAGAGAGCGGCGACGTACGCGAAGCGCATCCCCCGATCCTATCGTGCGGATCGCGTCCGCGCACGCTCCGCGAGGCTCAGCCGCGCTGGAGCTCGCGGCGGAGGCGGAGGCCGTCACGCAGCGTCCAGGCGCCGCCGCCGAGCAGGATCAGCAGCGCGAGCGCGGCCAGGGGCGGCGCCGATCCATGTCCGACGAGCCCGAAGATCAGGGCGACGCCGCTCGCGATCGAGAGCGAGCCGGTGACGATGCGCTTGACGCACACCATGCGCGCGAACGCGCGGTCGACCTTGGCAGGCATGGGACGCAACATGGCGGCCCTCTTAGCGCGAACGGAGCGTGCCGGCCAGGTACGCGTTCGCGGCCGCCGCGGCGCGCCGCGAGACGTCGCCGCGATCGAGCTCGACCCCGGACCACTCGGGCCCGACGACGATCGCGTGATGCGCGATCGACACGGCGAGGAGCACCGCGAACCCGACCTCCGGCGCGGCGGGCGGATCGTCGGTCTCGAGCAGCGATCGCGTGAGCCGCACGGTGAGGTGGGTCCCCACCCGCCGGAGCTCGTCGACGAGCGCGCGCTCTCCCGACGCGAAGATGGCGCGCACGAGCGCGGCGCGCGCGAGCAACAGGTCGACGACCGACCTGATCGCGAGATCGACCGGGCGCGCGCTCGCCTTGCCGTCCCAGACGCCGGGTCGCGTCGCGTCGTCGATGACGCTCGTCGCCTGCGCAGAGAGCCGCTCGCACAGCGCGCCGAGGAGCGCGCGCATGTCGGCGAAGTGCGCGTGGAACACGTCGACCGAGACGCCTGCCCACGACGCGACCTCGCGCGACGTCGTCAGGTTGAAGCCGCGGTCCGCGATCACGGCCTCGGCCGCGTCCATGATGAGCACGCGCGGCCCGGCCGCGCCGAGCGCGGGCACCTCCACCGTCGCGGCGAGGTCGTCGAGCACCCGCGCGGTCGTCGGCGGGGCAGGGGGAACCGGCGGCGCGTGCGCTACGCTCTTGCCGCGCGCGGCGGCGACGAGCTGCTCGACGGTGAGCGCGGGCGCCTCGATCGTCATCGACGACGAGGGGCGGAGCTCCCGCGTCGACGGCGGCGGATCGGCGGCGCGTTTCTTCTCCTTCGTCGCCGGCTTTGCCTTGCGGCTTGCCATCGCGCAGGATCGTACTACCGAGAGAGCGATGCGGGGTGTGCTTCGAACCGGTCTGTTCATCGTCGCGGCGTCGTTCGCCGCCGGCGGCGTCGCGCTCGCGCAGAACCCGGACGAAGCGCCGGCCTCGTGCCGCGCGCAGGTCGTGAACGCGCTCTCGCGCCTGGCCCCGGCCTTCGCCGGCAAGACACGAAAGATCGCGGCGAAGCAGCCCGGCTCGCTCGAGGCGGCGATCTGGGGTTATGCGCCGCCGAAGTACCACGACGTCGAGGAGGGCACGCTCCCGCCGCCGCGCGCGGGCGGCAAGTGTCCCTCGGAGATGGCGTTCGTCGCCGGTCGCGTCTGCGTCGACAAGTGGGAGGGCCACATCGTGCTGCGCGCGCCCGACGGCGCGGAGACGCCGCACTCGCCGTACGTCCCGCCGCCGTCCGACAAGGTCTACGTCGCGAAGAGCGCGCCCAACGTCGTGCCGCAGGGCTACATCAGCGCGAAGCAGTCGGAGACCGCGTGCAAGGCGGCGGGCAAGCGGCTCTGTCACCCGGTCGAGTGGCGCGTCGCGTGCGGCGGCACGGAGGGCACCGCGTTCCCGTACGGCCCGACGCGCGTGACGGGCAAGTGCCACGACACGGGCAAGAGCCCGATGGTGACCTACCACGCGGGCACGATGAACCGAGGCTGGGGCCAAGCGGAGCTCAACGATCCGCGCAACAACCAGCTCGAGGGCGGCCTCGCGAAGACGGGCGCGTACCCGGACTGCGTGACGGACGAGGGCGTCTTCGACATGGTCGGCAACCTGTCGGAGTGGACCGCGGACCCGAACGGCACGTTCCAGGGCGGCCTCTGGCTCGACACGACCCAACACGGCGAAGGCTGCGCCTACCGCACGATCTCCCACGAGTTCCAGTACCACGACTACTCGACCGGCTTCCGCTGCTGCGCCGACCCCACCGGCGGCTGACGCGCGAGCGAGCGCTGGAGGGCGCGGAAGCGGCGCGGGTTGGTGAGGCGCTCTTTCTCGGGGCGGGGGAGGCGCTTCACGGCGAGCTCGAGGCGGAGCGCGTCGCCGTGGGAGGCGCACTTGCGGACGGCGGCGACGGTGAGCGGCCCGCGGCCGCGCGTGTAGCGGGCGCCCTTGCCCGCGTCGTGCTGCGCGATGCGCGCCTTCACGTCACGCGCGACGCCGCAATACAGCGAGCCGTCTGCGCATCGCGCCACGTAGACGAACCACGCATCCGTCTTCATCGCGCAGCGAGAGTAGAGCGCCGCGGCGATCGCGTCGACGTCCGGCAGGGCGTCGATTGTGTCAGGGCTTGTCGGCGCACTGCTGGAGGCACTCGGTGGCCTCCGTGCCGAGGTTGCCGAGGTCGCCGAGGTCGCAGCCGTTCTGGAGGAGGCAGATGCCGCACTCGATGTTGGGGAGGCCGCCCTTGCAGACGTTCTCCTCGCAGACCGTGGTGCACTTGCCGGTGGTGCCGCAGGCGCAGGAGTCGACGATCTTCTTCGGCGCCTGCTGCCCGCAGCACTTCGCGCAGTCCGCCTTCGTCGCCGCCGTCTTCGGGTCGCACGTGTTCGGCTCGTTCGTCGGGGCCGGCTGCTGCGACTGCTGCGTCTTCGGCTGCGTCTGCGTCTGCGCCGGCGCCGGGCGCTGCGGCTCCGTCTCGTCCTCGTCCTGCAGCGTCGACTCGTCGTCGTCCGTGCGGTCGAGCAGCTGGTCCGCCTTCCCGTCGCCGCAGGCGACCGTGAGTCCGGCGAAGGTGGCGACGAGGGAGAGAACGAGGAGGGTGCGCATGACGGAGACATGTAGGTGCACCTGCCGTGCCGCCGCTTTGGAGGGTGGGTGCTCTAGTAATTTCAAATATTTAAGGATGTAGGATGGTGTGATCTAAGCTCACCACCGGATCGCCCGTTGCGCTAAGAGCAGCGCAATGCTCCGCCCGACGTTCCTCGTCCTCGGGACCCTGACCCTCACCCTCGCGTGCCACGCGGTCCGGCCCGCGCCCGCCGCCGGCGCTCCGGCCGCGACCGTCCCCGACGCCAGCGCCGACGAGCCGCTCGTGAAGGGGAACGTCGAGACCGACGCCGAGTACGCGCGCGCGATACGTGAGCATTACACGAAGTACGAGCACCGCGTCCCGATGCGCGACGGCGTCCGGCTCTTCACCGCCGTCTACGTGCCGAAGGACACGAAGCACCGCTACCCGATCATGCTGCAGCGCACGCCGTACTCGGTCGGACCCTACGGCGTGGACCTCTACCCGAGCGACAAGAACGCCCGCGCGATGCGACGGTTCGCGCCGTCGACGCAGATGCTGAAGGAGGGGTACGTCTTCGTTCATCAGGACGTCCGCGGCCGCATGATGAGCGAAGGCACCTTCGTCGACGTGCGCCCGCACCGAACCGGGAACGCCAAGACGGACGTCGACGAGAGCACCGACGCGTGGGACACGATCGACTGGCTCGTGAAGAACGTCCCGAACAACGGGCGCGTCGGGACGTGGGGCATCTCGTATCCCGGCTTCTACGCCGCGCAGGCCGCGATCGACGCGCACCCCGCGCTGAAGGCCGCGTCGCCGCAGGCGCCGGTGACGGAGTGGTTCATCGGCGACGACTTCCACCACAACGGCGCGCTCTTCCTCGCCGCCGCGTTCGACTTCTACGCGTCGTTCGGCAAGCCGCGCCCCGAGCCGACGAAGAAGGGGAAATGGGAGAGCCAGCACGAGTCGGAGGACGTCTACGACTTCTTCCTCGCGATGGGCCCGATCGCGAACGCGGACAAGAAGTGGCTCGACGGCAAGATCGCCTTCTGGAACGAGATGCTCGCGCACCCGAACCGCGACGAGTGGTGGAAGGCGCGCGATCCGCGCCCGCACTACAAGGACGCGCGCCCGGCGATCATGACGGTGGGCGGCTGGTACGACGCGGAGGACCTGTGGGGCGCGCTCGAGACGTACCGCGCGTACGAGAAGGGCGCGAAGAGCGAGAACGTCCTCGTGATGGGGCCGTGGAGCCACGGCGGTTGGGCGCGCCACGACGGCGATCGCCTCGGCGACGTCACGTTCGGGCAGAAGACCTCGCTCTATTACCGCGAGCACATCGAGGCGCCGTTCTTCGCGCGGCACCTCAAGGGCAAGAAGGGCGCGCCCGCGCCGGAGGCGACCGTGTTCGAGCGCGGCACCAACATGTGGCGCACCTACGACAAGTGGCCGCCGCCGGAGGCGAAGCCCGTCACGCTCTGGTTCGGCGCGAACGGCAAGCTCGCGACCAAGGCCGCGGACGCGGAGCCCGACGAGTTCGTGAGCGATCCGAAGAAGCCGGTCCCGTACCGCGCGAAGCCGAGCGACGCGATCGATCAGGACTTCATGACCGAGGACCAGCGCTTCGCCGCGCGCCGCCCCGACGTCGTGGTCTACGCGACGGAGCCGCTCGCGGACGACGTGCTCCTCACCGGCCCGATCGAGGCGTCGGTGTGGCTCTCGACGACCGGCACCGACGCGGACGTCGTCGTGAAGCTCGTCGACGTCTGGCCCGCCGACACCGCGGCGGAGAACAACGTGCACTTCGGCGGCTACCAGGAGCTCGTGCGCGCGGAGGTGATGCGCGGCCGCTTCCGTAACTCGTTCGAGAAGCCGGAGCCGTTCAAGCCGAACGAGCCGGCGCTCGTGAAGGTCACGCTCCCCGACGTCGCGCACACCTTCCGGACCGGGCATCGCCTGATGGTGCAGGTCCAGAGCTCGTGGTTCCCGCTCGTCGATCGCAACCCGCAGACGTTCGTCGACATCGCGAAGGCGACCGATGCCGACTTCAAGCTCGCGACCCACCGCATCTTCAAGGGCGGCGACAAGGCGTCGAGCGTCAAGCTCCTCGTCTCGCGCGGCGCGCTCTGAGGCGGTCAGTCCGCGCGGAAGCGGATCATCACGTCGCGGCGCTCGAGGTGCGCCTCGCAGAGCTCCAGCATCACGTTCTGCGCCTCCTCGACGTCGATGATGAGCGTGCGCGCCGTCTCGTCGCCGGAGCAGAAGACGTCCGCGTTCGCGGTCGCGACGATCTTGCCCTTGCCGGGCGCGGCGACCACCACGTCGTGCTCGTTCATGGTCGCCGCCGCGCCGATGCTCGTGACGCTGTTCTCCACCACCGTGGCGATGCCGGCGGCCGTACCCATGTACTCTGCACGGGCCGAGACGCTCGAAGCGACGAGGGCGAGGGCGAGACCGGCGGCGACGCTGAGGCGGAGCATGGTTCGGGGTCTTGCAACCGCGGGGCCAGCTTCTGCGTAGGCTAACTCCGCGAAATGACGTCGCGATGCACCAGCAGTGCGCAGGATACAGCGATACACCCTGCGATACAGAGACAGCAGGTTCATAGGTCCGTCTCCACGTTTCTCCCGCAGATCTTCCCGCTGAGGGCGTTGCCGGTCTGACCGAGCTGGAGCGGGCACTCGACGTTGTAGGGGGAGGGCGGATCGTAGACCGAGCCTTCGATCTTCAGCGAGGGGCTCGCCATGATGAGCGCGGTCGGCGACGTGGGCTGCACCGCCATGACGCCCTCCTGCGTGAACACGCCCGTGATCTTCGTCTCGTAGTTCTCGTCCGCGTCTTCGTCCTTCGATAGGTACGCGCACTCCTCGAGCTGGTAGACGATGCGCACTTCGGTCGCGCCCTGGATCGCGTTCGACGTCGCGCTCCCGGTCACGCGCACGGCGCCGCCCTGCGGGCACTTCGCGGCGAGGTCGTATTCGCCGACGGGCTTGCCCTGGAAGGTGAGGTTGAACGCGAGCTTCACCGTCTCGCGCACCGCCCGCACCGCGATCTCGTCCTTGCACTCGTCGTCGCACGGCGGCGCCTCCGGCGGCGGCGTGACCGCGCTCGCGCCGTCGCACGCCGGCCCGGCGGCGAGGGCGAGCATGAAGAGGAGCACACGTCGCATCAGAACCCTCCTTCCAGTCCTAGGCTCGGGATCGTCACCGGTCCAATCTCCTGCGCGACGCAGCCGCCGAGCGTGCACGTCGTCGCGATCGACTCCTTCGTCAAGGTCGCGTTCATCCACTCCGCCACGAACGAGAGCCAGAACCTCTCCCAGTGCCAGCGCTTCTCGAGGCGGAGGTCGGCGCGGAAGAACGACGGCAGCCGCGTCGAGTCGTCGGTCGGATCGGGGAGCTTGGGCAGTCCGGTGTAGAAGGTGAAGCGCGTGCCCGCGCGCCAGTTCTTGCCGAGGTCGAACGCGAGCGCGGTGTTGAGCACGTGCGTTCGGTCGAACGTCGCGACGTACGTGCGGCCCTCGTACGAGCGCGTCGAGCGCGACAGCGTGTACGAGAGGAAGCCGCCGATCCGGCTCGTGAGCTTGCGCTTGAGGAAGACCTCGAGGCCGTAGGCGGTGCCCTTCGTGCGGACCTCGAAGATGTTCGCGTTCTCCTGCGCCGAGGCGCTGTCCGCGCCCTGTCCGCCGCCGCCGCTGCGGTCCGGTCCGATCGTGCCCGGCGCGAAGCGGGGGACGCCGCACGTCCCGCCGCCGCCGCCACCTCCTCCGAACTGATCGAAGCCGAGGCGCCCGCGATCGCCCGCGATCGTGGTGGTCGGGAACGCGCCCGGCGCGCAGCCGCTGAGCTGCGGGGGGCGGACGCCGAGCGGATCGCTCATGTCGGCGAACGAGTTGTGGAAGACCGTGAGCGTGCCGGTGATGTCGGCCCAGAGATCGGCCTCGACGCCCGCGCTCTCCTGGTACGCCTTCTGGAGGCCGCCGATGAGGCCGCCGGGCTGGAAGCCGGGGACGGGGACGACGAACGCGGGCGCCTGATGCGCGATGCCGAACGCGGAGAGGAGGCGGACGTGTTTCGTCATCTCGGTGCGCATCGCGAGGCGCGGGTCGAGGCCGACCGCGGTCGCGCCGTTCGAGGTGTAGAGGTCGGTGCGGACGCCGGGCGTGATCTCGAGGCGGTTCGTCACGCCGATGACCGCGTCGCCGCGCGCGCCCATGACGAGGTCGCTGCGCGTGGGGAAGAAGCTCGCGACGCGCGCGGCGGACGGCGAGAGCGTGCCGGCGACGACCTGGAGGTCGTAGGTGTCCATCTGGAGGTCGGTGCCGGCGCGGAGCAAGACGCGCGGGCTCGCGGAGTACGTCCACTCCGAGCGCGCGCCGAGGATGCGGTCGCGGACGAAGCGGTCCTCCGTCGCGCGCGAGCGATCGAAGCCGGTCGTGACCGCCATCCGAACGTTGCCCTTGTCGCCGAGCTTCTTGTCGTAGCGGAGGTCGATGCGGTGGAACTCGGTGCCGAAGAGCGTGATGTCCTGCGTCGGCGTGCGCTGGCCGAGGTAGTCGTACGAGCCGAAGACGAAGACGCCGACCTGATCGTCCTTCGTCAGGTCGTAGGTCGCGCGCGCCTGGTAGTCCCAGTAGTTGAGGAGCGTGTCCGACGCGATCTGGGTGAGGAGGAACGCGGTGTACGAGTAGCGGCCGCCGAGGAGGAGGGAGCCGCGATCCTGCGGGCCCCAGCGCGTCTCGGCCATGCCGCCGGCGTCGAAGAGGCGGACGTTGAACTCGCCGTGACGCTTGTCGAGCGGCGGTGAGGTCTCGCCCGCGACGATGCCGCCGCTGAAGCGACCGAAGCGCGCGGGGTAGCCGCCGGGGTAGAGGTCGACGCGGTTGATGAGCCCCGGGTGCACGACGGAGGGGCCGACGCCGACGTGGAAGAGGAGCGGGATGCGGACGCCGTCGAGGTAGTAGCCGACGTTGCCCGGCGGCGCGCCGCGGATGAAGAAGAAGGGGAGGCCCGAGACGATCGGCGTCACGCCGGGCATGATCTCGACCGCGCGGAAGGGATCGCCGAAGGCGCCCGGGATCTGACGGACCTCCTGGCGCGTGAGCGTCACCGTGCGTCCGGGCTCGCGCGCGCCGCGGACGCGCACCTCTTGTGGCTCGTCGCGCTTGGGCGCGGGCGCGGCTCCTTTCGTTCCCGGCTTCGCCTCGGTCTTCGGCGGCTCCTCCGGCTCCTCCGGCTCGGGCTCGGTCGTGGTGACGATCGGCGCGTGGAAGGCGACCTCCATCTTGATGCGCGCGGCGATCGGCTTTCCTCCGCGCGTCGCGGGCTCGAACGTCCACGTCTTCACCGCCTCCGCCGCCGCGCCGCCGAACGGCTCGGGGGTGCCGTCCTCCGGCTTCACCTCGCCGACGGTGCCGTCGGCGTTGACGAGCACGACGACGATGACGGTCGCGTCGCCGCTCGCGCCGGCCGGGTAGTCGACGTCCGGATCGGAGACGAGCTTCGGCGGCACGATCTCGACCGAAGGCGGCGGCGCGGGCGCGGGCTGTTGTGCGCTCGCGACGGAGGCGAAGGCGAGCCCACAAAGCGAAGCAGCGACGGCGAGTGCGCGACGCAAGGCGGCAAAGTCTTACGCCCTTTTTCTCCGCGCACCGCACGTTCTTACGAACCGTTAACGTCGCGGCACCGAGCCGCCGCGTATCGCTACGGGACGAGGACGAGCTTGCCCTTCACCTCGCGGCGCTCCATCCGCTCGAGCGCCTCGGGCGCGCGATCGAACGAGAACGTCGCGTCGACGTGCGGCCGCAGCTTCCCGGCGGCGACCCACTCGAAGATCCTCTGTCCGTTCGCCTGGTTCCGCGCGGGATCGCGCGTCGCGAACGAGCCCCAGAAGACGCCGCAGACCTGGCAGCCCTTCAGGAGCACGAGGTTCAGCGGGATCTTCGGGATGTCTCCCGCCGCGAAGCCGACGACGAGGAAGCGCCCCTCCCACGCGATCGATCGCAGCGCCGCCTCCGACAGCGCGCCGCCGACGGGGTCGTAGATCACGTCGGCGCCGAGCCCGTTCGTGAGCGCCTTCGCGCGCTCCTTCAGCGTCGCGGCGGGGTCCGCGCCGCCGTAGACGATCCCCTCGTCGGCGCCGTGCTCCTTGCAGAATGCAACTTTCTCCTCGGTCGAGGCGGCCGCGATCACGCGCGCGCCGAGGAGCTTGCCGAGCTCGACCGCGGCGGTCCCCACCCCGCCCGCGGCGCCGAGGACGAGAAGCGTCTCGCCCGCCTTCAACGCCGCGCGATCGACGAGCGCGTGGTACGTCGTCGCGTACGTGAGCAGCGTCGCGGCCGCGACCTCGAAGGAGACGCCGGCCGGCAGCTTCACGACCGAGAGCTCGGGGACGGCGATCTGCTCCGCGAAGGCGCCGTGCACCATCCAGGTCGCGACGCGCTCGCCGGGCGCGACGCCGGTGACGCCTTCGCCCACCGCCGCGACGACGCCGGCCGCCTCGCCGCCGAGCGTGAACGGCGGCTCCGGCCGGAACTGGTACTTGCCGTAGGAGAGGAGCACGTCGGGGAAGTTCAGCCCCGCCGCCTTCACGTCGATGAGCACCTCGCCGCGCCCGGCCTTCGGCGCAGGGAGATCGGCGTCGACGCGAACGGCGGAGGGACCGGCATACGACTGGCTTCGAACGGCGCGCATGTGAAGAGGGGTATCATGACGCGCGTGTACCGCGACGACCTCGAAGCTGCGCATCGGCGCATCGCGGACCTCGAGCGCGCCGTCGCGGCGGTCGAGAAGGTGGAGACGACGGAGACGCCGAAGCGAGAGGAGCGGCGGTACAACGCGCCGCTGCTCGTCGTCGTCACGATCACGACGACGTTCGTCTACTACGTCGTCGTCATCGGGTTGTTCGACGGGCAGCCGCCGGACTACCTCGCGGAGGAGGCGGCGGCGTGGCTCGGCGCGTTCGTCCCCGTCCTCGCGTCGGGGCGGCTGTGGTGGGCGCGCGGCGGCCGATCGAGCGACGTCTGCTGGTTGGTCTTCAACGCGCTGCGCGTCGCGCTCGTGCTCATTTTCGCCAGAGGCGCGCTCCACGTCTTCTTCTGGTGGGCGCCGCTCACGAGCGTCGCGATCCTGCTCGGCGAGATCGTCGCCGCGCGCCGAAACCGAAGCGCGCGCCGCGCGTAGAGGAGAGAGACATGAAGACGTTCGCGCTCGCGCTCTTGGTCCTCGTCGCCGGCTGCAAGTCCACGGCATCGGAGGCGAAACCGGAGGCGAAGACCTCGACGACCACGACGACCGCGACGGCGCGGCGCACGAACGTCGGGGCCGACCCCGGCGGCGTGGGCATGGGCACGCCGCTCGCGCCGAAGCCCGGGCACGAGCTCGCGGCGTTCGCGGCGGGGTGCTTCTGGGGCGTCGAAGACAACTTCCGGCAGGTCCCCGGCGTCACCGCGACCGCGGTCGGCTACACCGGCGGCCACACCGAGCGACCGACGTACGAAGACGTCTGCGCGCACACGACCGGTCACGCCGAGACGGTGCTCGTCGAGTTCGATCCGGCGAAGGTCACGTACGACGACCTGCTCCGCGTCTTCTTCCTCAACCACGATCCGACGACGAAGAACCGGCAAGGGCCCGACGTCGGCACGCAGTACCGCAGCGCGATCTTCACCCTGAACGACGCGCAGGCCGCGGCCGCGCGCGCCGCCGCGAGCGCGGCGTCGGCGCGGCTCGGCAAGGAGGTGACGACCGAGATCGCGAAGCTCGGCGCCTTCTGGAAGGCGGAGGAGTACCACCAGCAATACGACGAGAAGACGGGCACGCACTCGTGCCCGATGCCGAAGGGCGTCGCGCGCGGAACTTAGAGCGCAACCGTCACGCGGCGCGGCCGACCCGCCGCCCATGTATGCGTTCGACCTTTCCCCAGGGGCCGCCGGCGCAGTCGTGCTATCGAGCACGACGCGGATGGCGGCTTCACCGATCGACGACGTGCTCCGCGAGCGGTTCGGCCTCGAGGCGTTCCGACCGTGGCAGCGCGAGGCGATCGACGCGGTGCTCGGCGAGCCAGGCCGCGCCCTCGTCGTCGCCCCGACCGGCGGCGGCAAGTCGCTCACGTACCAGCTCCCCGCCGCGGTCCTCGGCGCGGAGGGCCTCACCCTCGTCGTCTCGCCGCTCGTCGCGCTGATGGAAGATCAGGTCCGCTCCCTCACCGCGCGCGGCATCCAGGCGACGTACCTCGCGTCGACGGTGGACATGGCGGAGCGGCGCGCGCGCGAGGACGCGATGCTGCGCGGCGACTACGAGCTCGTCTACGTCGCGCCGGAGCGCCTCGCGAACGGGCCGTTCCTCGATCGCCTCACGCGCTGCAAGCTCGCCCTCGTCGCGATCGACGAGGCGCACTGCATCGCGCAGTGGGGACACGACTTCCGTCCCGAGTACCTGCAGATCGGCGCGCTCCTCGAGCGCCTGCGCCCTCCGCGCGTCCTCGCGTGCACCGCGACCGCCACGCCCGCCGTGCGCCGCGAGATCCTCGAGCGCCTCGGCCTCGAGGAGCGCTGCAAGGAGGTGCTTCGCGGGTTCGCTCGCCCGAACCTCCACCTCGCCGCGCAGCACGTCGAGGGGCCGCGCGAGGCGAAGGCGGCGCTCGAGCGCGAGCTCGACAAGGCGCTCGGCGACCGCCGCATGCCGCGCGGCGGCGCGATCGTCTACGCCGCCACGCGCAAGACGACGGAGCAGTACGCCGACATGCTCGCGAAGAAGGGCTGGAGCGCCGCCGCGTACCACGCCGGCATGAGCGGCGACGAGCGCTCGAAGGTCGCGGCGCGCTTCGCCTCGCGGAAGCTCCATGTCGTCGTCGCGACGAACGCGTTCGGCATGGGGATCGATCGCGCCGACATCCGCGCCGTCGTCCACGTGCAGCCGCCGTCGTCGATCGAGGCCTACTACCAGGAGGTCGGGCGCGCGGGCCGCGACGGCGACGAGGCGAGCGGGCTCCTCCTCTGCAGCAACCAGGACATCGGGCTCCGGCGCCGCCTCGTGACGAGCGGTGGAGACGGAGAGGTGGACCCCGCGCTCGCGGCGCGCGCGTGGGACCTCTTCCGCGATCTCCTCCGCTACCTCGACGCCCGCTCGTGCCGGCACGACTTCGTGCTCCGCTACTTCGGCGACGAGAACGAGACGCTCGGCGGCTGCGGTCACTGCGACGTGTGCCTCGAGCTCGACGGCGAGGCGGCGATCGACGACGCGCCGAACGAGGAGACGACGCTCCTCGTGAAGAAGGCGCTCTCCGCCGTCGCGCGCGCGCAGCGGCGCGGCGGCATGCTCGCGATCGCGGACATGCTCCGCGGCGCGACGACGGCGAAGACGGAGAACATGGGCTTCACCAAGCTCTCCACCTTCGGCCTCATGAAGGACCGCTCGCACGAGTGGATCGTGGCGTTCCTCCGCTCGCTCCTCGCGGCGGGCTGGATCGATCTCACGCCGTCGGAGCACCCCGTGCCGTACCTCACGAAGGCGGGGACGGCGGTGATGATGGGGCAGACGCCGGCGCGCATCGGGCTCCCGGCGGAGCCGCGCGCGCCGTCGTCGCGCCGCCGCGGTCGGGCGGAGCGCGGCGCTTCTTCTTCCTCTTCTTCGCCGAAGCCGAAGGTGGAGCTCGCGCTCGACGACGTGACGAAGGCGCTGTTCGAGCGCCTGCGCGCGCGCCGCGCCGAGATCGCGCGCGAGAGCAAGCTCCCCGCGTACGTGATCTGCCACGACCGAACGCTCGCCGACATGGCGCACAAGAAGCCGCTCACACGCGCGGCGCTCCTCGAGGTCCACGGGATGGGCCCGGCGCGCATCGAGAGCTACGGCGAGCGCTTCCTCGACGTCCTCACGAGCGGTTGACGCTCACGTGCGCGAGAGGCGCGGGTAAGTACACGCGCCGGCGCAAAGGATAGTAGGCTCGTTTTGCTTGGATCCTCGGCTCTTTGCTCGATGCGCCTCGATCGCGAGCCTGGTCGCCCTGACGACGTCCGGGAGCGCCGCCGCGGGCGGCTTCAACTTGAACCGCTTCGAGCCCGCGGAGCGCGGATCGCGCTGGTTCGTGCTCGACTCGCTCGATCTGAAGGGCCACGGCCGCCCCGCCGCCGGCCTCACGCTCGACTACCAGTACCAGCCGATCGCGATCAAAGGACCCGACAGCGAGGTCCGCGCGGCGGTGGTCGGGCACGTCGTCACGACCCACGCCGGCGCCAACGTCGTGCTCTGGGACCGCGTCCGTGTCGGCGCGAGCCTGCCGGTCCTCCTCTACAACGAGGGCACGACGGCGGGCCTCCGCGGCGAGACCTTCTACCGCCCGCAGAACGAGCAGGGCATCGGCGACCTCCGCTTCGGCGCGGACGCCCGGCTCTTCGGGACCGCGGAGAGCCCGATCACCGTCGCCTTCGGCGGCAGGCTCTGGCTCCCGACCGGCTCGCCGACCTCGTACACGAGCGACGGCTTCGTGCGCGGCGGCCCCCGCCTCTCCGCCGCGGGGAAGGTCTCGTATTTCGTGTATGGTGCAACCATCGGCGCGATGTTCCGCAGCCCGCAGACGCGGATCTTCGCCGACACCGCGATCGATCACGACCTCACCTTCGGCGTGTCGGCCGGCGCGAGCCTCGCGGACGGGAAGGTGACGATCGGCCCCGAGCTCTACGGCTCCACCGTGCTCGGCGACGCCGCGTTCAAGACGCGCTCGACGCCGCTCGAGGTCCTCCTCGGTGGCCACGTGCGGCTGCCGTTCGGGCTCCGCGCGGGCGCGGGCGTCGGCACCGCCGTCACCGCCGGCTACGGCTCGCCGCAGGTCCGCGTCGTCGGGTCGATCGAGTGGGTGATGGACCCCGAGCTCGACACCGACGGCGACGGGATCCTCGACAAGGACGACGCCTGCCCGCGCGTGGTGGGGACGCCGTCGACGGATCCGGCGCGCAACGGGTGCGTGAACGTCGACACCGACGGGGACGGCATCGTCGACGAGGAGGACGCGTGCGCCGACGTCTACGGCGTGCGCACGAAGGACAAGCGCACGAACGGCTGCGACGATCGCGACAAGGACGGGATCATGGACCCGCTCGACGCGTGTCCGAACGAGGCCGGTCCCGCGAACGCCGATCCGTCCAAGAACGGCTGCGTCATCCACACCGACAAGGACGAGGACGGGATCTGGGACGAGGACGACGCGTGTCCGGACAAGGCCGGTCCGAAGACGGACGACCCGAAGACGAACGGCTGCCCGGACCCCGATCGCGACAAGGACGGCATCCCGAACGAGGCGGACGCGTGCCCCGACAACGCGGGCCCCGCGCACGCGAACCCCGCGCGCAACGGCTGCCCGATCGCGTTCATCTCCGGCGGTGAGATCCGGATCAAGGAGCAGGTGAACTTCGTGGTCGGGAGCTACACGCTCTCGACCGGGAAGGAGACGCTCGAGGTGCTGGAGGCGGTGAGGGAGATCCTCTCCGCCCACCCCGAGATCACGCGTGTCCGGGTGGAGGGGCACACCGACAACCGCGGAAACCCGGCCTGGAACAAGAAGTTGAGCGACGCGCGCGCGGCCGCGGTCGTCAACTGGCTTGTTCGTAAGGGGATAGCGAAGACACGTCTGACGAGCGTTGGCTGGGGACAGGAGCGTCCGCTCGAAGCCAATGATACGGATCAGGGTCGCGCTCTGAATCGGCGCGTCGAGTTCCACATCGAGTCGTCAGAAGCTGCGAAGCCTTCGCCGTAGCCGTAGTAGGGGTGAAACCATGCGTCAGATCATCAGGAGCTTCGCGCTCGCGGGCGTCCTCGCCGCTGCGCTCACGATCGAGCACAGCGCCGAAGCGCAGACCTTCCCGAACCCGCCGACGAACGCGAACCCGTTCTGGATCCCGATCCGGCGTGGCGGCAACGTCATCGGGGACCTCCCGAACGCGAACGCGGACTACCGCGACATCGTCGGTGACGCGACGTTCCCCGCCGCGTACGTCGCCTCGGACGCCACCTTCCTCTACTTCCGCGTCCGCATCAACGGCAGCCCCGGGACGTTGGGCTCGCTCGGCAACAATCGCGGCTACGGCTGCATGATCGACGTCAACAACAACAACTTCTGGGACCGCTTGGTCACGCTTGACGGCAACGGCACGGATGCGGTCAAGCTCTGGTCGAACTCGACGACGACGCCTGCACCGGCGAACGCGTCGACCGACACCGCGGACGGTTCGTCGACCAACTTCGCAGCGAACACGCATGCGCGAGTGTCCGTCGCGGACTCCACCTTCTCGAGCAACGCGGACTCTTTCGTGGACGTCGCCGTTCCGTGGGCCAACCTCCGGACCGGTGGTGTGACGGCGGCGACCGCTCTTCGCTTCGTCTGCGGGGTGACGGTCAGCGCGACGTCGGCGAACAACCTCGGCGCCGACATCTTCGACGGCGATGCCTCGACGACGCTCTCGACGAGCTGGAGCGACGCGTACACGTGCAACGGCGGGGGGCGGAACCTCTGCACGACGTCGTACGACTCTGACGGTGACGGCGTGTCGAACACGCTCGAGGACGTGTTCGGGACGATGCCGAACAACGCCGACAGCGACGGCGACGGCATCCCCGACTTCTACGAGCTCACGCCCGCGGGCGGCGGTGACTTCGCGGCGGTGAACTCCGACAGCCTCGGGCCGATCGACGCGCTCGACACCGACGCCGACAACGACTGCGTCCTCGACTCCGTCGAGGGCATGACGACCTACCGCAACGCCTCGCTCCCGAACGCGAACCCGAACGACGCGTGCACGGCCGATCCCGCGGAGGCGATCTGCAACCGCCAGACGGGCACCTGCGCCGGCTGCACCGGCAACATCGGCACCGGCCCGCTCGCGTGCCCCGACGCGGCGGAGCCGTACTGCAACCAGTCCGGGCCGATCGCCGGGCAGTGCTCGGTGTGCACGATCGCGCTGGCGAGCGCCTGCACCGGAGACACGCCGGTCTGCGACAGCGCGACCGGCACGTGCTCGACCTGCAACGGCGACCGCGGCTCGGCCGCGAGCGCGCCGTGCACCTCCGTCAGCGCCCCCGCCTGCCAGCCGGCCGGGACGACGCTCGCCGGCAGCTGCCGCCAGTGCAACGCGACCAACACGGCGCTCTGCAACGTCGTGAACCCGGCCTGCTCGACCGAGACCGGGACGTGCACGAAGTGCGACGCTCACTTCGGCGCCGCCGGCGCGATCGCGCCGTGCCCGACCGCGGCCGCGCCCGCCTGCAACGTCGGCAGCGCGTACGACGGGCGCTGCACGGTCTGCTCGCCGAACAACACGAGCCTCTGCACGACCGATCGCCCCGCGTGCGATCCCTCCACCCGCACCTGCGCGCGCTGCAACGGCGACCGCGGGAGCGGCGCCGCGATGCAGTGCCCGAACGAAGACGCCCCCAACTGCGTCCTCGCCGGCGTCGATCAGGGCGCGTGCAAGAAGTGCGAGTCGAGCGCGGACTGCGGGCCGGGGCACACCGGTCCGACCTGCGACACGACGACGGGCGCCTGCGTCGACGTCGACACCGACGGCGACGGGCTCCAGGACGAGATCGAGATCCTGCTCGGCACCGATCCGCTGCTGCCCGACACCGACGGAGACGGCATCGACGACAAGACCGAGGTCACGCCTCCCGGGGGCGGGGCGTTCGAGAAGGTGGACAGCGACAGCGACGGTACGATCGACGCGCTGGACCTCGACAGCGACGACGACGGCATCCCCGACGCGGAGGAGGCGCGCGTCGGCGACGCGGGCCCGATCCTCGACACCGACGGGGACGGCCTCGCAGATTTCCGCGATCCCGACGACGACAACGACGGCATCCCGACGAAGGACGAGGTCGCGGACTCGAAGCTGGCGGCGGTGAACAACGACGACGTCGACGGCGACGGCAAGAAGAACTGGCTCGACTCCGACGCCAACAACAACACCTTCAGCGACGGCGACGACGGCCGCGACGACGAGGACGGCGACGGCATCCCGAACTACCTCGACATGAAGAAGGACGTGCCGGCCCCCGAAGGCGGAGCGTCGTCGACGAGCTCGAGCTCTTCGTCGAGCTCGGGCAACGTCATCATCCGCCCGCCCTCCTCGAGCGGCGATCCCGACGCGGGCGCGCCCGGCGCCAACGCGGAGGACGGCGTTCTCGAGGGGAGCGGCTGCAACGCGACCGGCGGCCCCGCGTCGTCGCTCGTCGTGTTCGGCCTCGGCGCGATCGCGATCGGCCTCGTCTCCCGCCGCCGCCGCCTCCGCCGTTGAGCGGACGCATCGCCGCCGCCTCCTCCGCCGCCGCGCGGAGCAGGCCCGCGGCCGGGCGGTCGATCCACGCGCGGACGCATCGCCTCCGCTCCTCCGCCGTCGCGCGGTCGCATCGCCGCCGCTCCTCCGCCGTCGCGCGGTCGCATCGCCGCCGCTCCTCCGCCTCCGTCGTCGCGCGGGCGTGGACCGAGGTGCACGCGTGAACGTACGTGACTGCCCGTGCGGAGCGGGCGCTCGTTACCGCGAGTGCTGCGGTCCGCTCCACGAGGGCGCGAAGCTCGCCGTCACACCCGAGGCGCTCATGCGTTCGCGGTGGTCGGGCTTCGCGCTCGGCAAGGGCGAGTACCTCTACGACACGCTCGCGAGCGACCACCCCGATCGCGCCGCGCCCCGCGCCGCCGCCGCGCGCGAGCTCGGTCGCGCGAAGGATCGCCAGCGCTTCATGAAGCTGACGATCCTCGACGCAGCCGAGGACGAGGTGCTCTTCCACGCCCGCGTCTTCGAGAAGGGGCAAGACCGCTCCTTCGCCGAGCTCTCCCGCTTCGTGCGCGAAGCCGGCGCCTGGCGCTACGCCTCCGGCCTCCTCCTGCCCGCGAGCGCGCTCCCCGCCGACGTCACGACCCTCGACCGCGCCGCCTTCCTCGCGCTGGGCCCAGCCTGAGCACACCCGAAATCGCGCGGGCGCGGACGGGCGGGCGTGAGGCTGCTTCTCCGCGCGGGCGCGGGCGCGGACGGGCGGGCGGGCGGGCGTGAGGCTACTTCTCCGCGCGGACGGCGTTCATTGCGGCGGCGTGGCGGGCGGCGGCGGGCTTGAGGTCGGCGAAGCGGCGGGCCTCGGCCTCGATCGCGTCGCGGAGGTTCACGAACTCCATGCTCATCGTCGCGATCTCGGTCGCCGGGGCCTTGTCACCCTTCGCGAGGACCTTCTGCATCCGCTCGTGGACCGCTTCCATCTTCGCGGCGCTGTCGCTCAGCCACTTCGAGTGCTCCGCGAAGCGCTTCTTCTCCGTCGCCGAGAGCTTCGCCGGCGCCTGCTGCTTCGCGATCGAGCGCAGCGTCGTCGCGGCGCGACGCGCGATGGACGCGTTGAGGATCAGCTTCGCGCGGAACGGCGCGTTCTCCGCCGTCGTCGTCTCCGTTGCGACGCGCGGATACGCCCACGCGGGGGTCGCGACGAGCAGGGTCAGGGCCACGAAGAGAGCACGCATCGAACGATGTAGGGAAGTGTGGTGCGAGTGGAAGGATCGTGCAAGGAGGAATGCGACGGGACGAGCGGCGGTAGTCTGCGAACCGATGCGTACCCCCGTGATCGCTCTGGTTTTCTGCGCCGTTGCATGTGCGTCTCCGCCGCCGGCGAAGCCCGCCGGCGGCCAGGTCCCCACCGTCGTCACGGCCGCCGCCGGCGACGGCGATCTGCGGATCGCGGAGCTCGGCAAGTGCGCGCTCGACAGCGGCGAGACGATCGAGGAGTGCCGCATCGGCTACCGCACCTACGGCAAGCTCGACGCGACGAAGTCGAACGTCGTCCTCTGGCCGACGTGGTTCACCGGCACGACGAAGCACCTCGCGTTCGTGCCGAAGGACTTCGTCGACACGAAGCGCTTCTTCCTCGTGCTCGTCGACGCGATCGGCAACGGCGTGTCGTCGGCACCGTCGAGCAGCCGCGTGCAGCCGCGCCTTCGCTTCCCGAAGTTCACCGTCCACGACATGGTCGAGAGCCAGCGCCGCTTGCTGCGTGAGGTGCTCAAGGTCGAGAAGCTCCACACGGTGATGGGAATATCCATGGGCGGAATGCAGTCCTTCGAGTGGGCCGTCAGTCACCCGGACGAAGTGGGACGCATCGTTCCGATCGTGGGCACTCCACAGCTCACGGCGCAGGACCTGTTGCTCTGGCACGCCGAGCTCGACCTCCTGGATGGATCGAAGGCGTACGCTGGTGGGGAGTACCAGGACCGGCCGAAGATCCCAGCCCTGCACGAGCTCCACTGGTTGATGCTCTCCACTGCTCAACATCGGAACCAGGAGACGAGCCGCGCGCAGTTCGCCGCGTTCAAGTCGGAGATCGAGAACGACACCGAGTTCGACTGGAACGACTGGCACCGCCAGCTCGAGGCGATGATCGTCCACGACGTCGCGCGGAGCGACGGCGGCGACCTCGAGAAGGCCGCGAAGCGCGTGAAGGCGAAGGCGCTCGTCGTCGTCGCCGAGCACGATCGCATGGTGAGCCCCGAGCCGGCGAAGGCCTTCGCGAAGGCGACGAACGCGAAGCTCGTCATCACCGAATCCCCATGGGGTCACATGGCCCCAGGCCACGACCCCGCCGTACCCGCCGCAGTAAAGGCCTTCCTCGCAGAGTAAGCCGCGCTCGCGACATTCCGCGAGCAAGCGAGCACGCGGCAGAAAAACGTTCCGACGTTTTTCTGCATCGTGCGAGCGGGGTGCAGGGGCGGAGCCCCTGCTATGAAAAGCCCCTGCTATGAAGAGCAGCCCGCGACGCTCGACTTCTTGGCGCACGACGTCGCGAACGCGGAGAGCATCGCCTTCGTCGGGAGGTAACAGCTGCCGTCCTTCGCCGTCGCGCTGACCCACTTCACCGCGCCCGAGGGCGTCGCCATGATGCGCGCCGCCTTCGCGTCGCCGTAGGCCGGCTTGCCGTCCTTCGTCGTGCCGCCGTAGTCGTCGTTCCAGTTCGTGAACGCGCCGTCCCAGTCGTCGTGCTTCGCGCGCAGATCGGCGAGCTCCTCCGGCGGGTCGGCCATGATGGCCTCGAACCGCGCGATCGACGCCCACGCGCAGCGGCGACCGAGGTCGCTGCCGTTCGCCCACTCGTGATCGCTGCTCTTGCCGCCGGCCCACTTCTGGTGCCAGTCGATCCCGAAGAGCGAAGCACCCTCGCTCTCGGACCCGGTGCTCGCGTCGATCGTGGGGGCCACGATGCTCGCGCCGAGGACGACGTGCTCCTGATCGACATCGCCGACCGCCTTCTTGATCGCAGCGACCTGGTTCTCGTCACCGGTCAAGTCGCTGATCCCCGTCTCGGTGTCTTCGTCCAGCGCCGGCGCACAGCCGCCGAGGAAGCTGGCGGCTCCGAGGAGGACACAGATAAGGAGGGCCCGGCCCATCGCGGGTAGGTTCTGCATACATCGAACCACCCACGGACCTTGCCTCGAAGCGAACGATTCCGGCAAGTTATCCGAGATGGGTGGGGCTCGATCCCGCGCCGGGTGAGCAGCGCGAGGCCCACTGCGCAAGTCCATGGCGGTCGGGTGCTCGGCGGCGCGCCAGACGCGCAGATCGGGGACGAGGATCGGGTGCTCCGGCTTGGCCCGCCGCCTGCACACACTCTCCGCATGGTCGTCCCGCTTCGTGATTGGCTCCTCCTCCGTGGTCGCTTGCGCCGTGTGCTCGGCAAGGAGATGGAGATCCTTGTCTGGTGAGGGTAGCGTCCGCGCGCTTTGCGCTTCATGCACCCCGCTCACGACGAGCACCTCGAGCTCTCGACCGACGACGTCTTCATCAACCCGGGCTACTTCGACGGCGGCTCGCGCCTCGACACGGATCTGACGCCGCCCGACTTCGCGGGCAGCTCGCATCCGATCGTCTCCGCGAACATGAACGCGGTGACCGGGAAGCGAATGGCAGAGACGATGGCGCGCTTCGGCGGCCTCGGCGTGCTCCCGCAAGACATGGAGCTCCACACCGTGGAGCGCATCGTGAAGCACATTCACGGCGCCGACGTCCGCTACGACACGCCGCTCGAGGTCTCGCCGCGCGCGACCTTGCGCGACGTGCAGGGGATCATCCGCAAGCGCTCGCACGATCTCGTCGTCGTCGTCGACAAGCTGCGCCGTCCCGTCGGCGTCGTCACGCACTCCGTCCTCGCGAACCGCGATCAGTACACGCCGGTCGAGGCGGTCATGTCGAAGCGGATCGTGGCGCTTCCGGTCGGGGTCCCCAACCGCGACGCGTTCCTCCGCATGGAGGAGGAGCGCGTCAAGGCCGCGCCCGTCGTCGACGACGCGGGCCGCCTCGTCGGCGTCCTCGGCAAGGAGGACTGCGTGCGCCTCGAGCTCCTCCGCCCCGCGCTGAGCAAGAAGGGCGAGCTCATGGTCGCGGCCGCGGTCGGCATCTCGGCGCAGGCGGCCGACACCGCGAAGAAGCTCCTCGACCTCGGCGTCGACGCGCTCGTCCTCGACACCGCGCACGGCCACCAGCGGCGGATGCTCGAGGCGATCCGCGCGGTGCGCGCCGTCATCGGCGATCGCGTCCCGCTCGTCGCCGGCAACGTCTGCACCGCGGAGGGCACGCGCGCGCTGATCGAAGCGGGCGCCGACGTGATCAAGGTCAACGTCGGCCCCGGCGCGATGTGCACGACGCGCATGCAGACGGCTGCCGGACGCCCGACCTTCAGCTCCGTCCTCGCCTGCGCGCGCGAGGCGCGGAGGCTCGGCCGGCACGTGTGGGCCGACGGCGGCGTGCGCCACCCGCGCGACGTCGCGCTCTACCTCGCCGCCGGCGCCGCGCGCGTGATGGTCGGCACCGCGCTCGCGGGCACCTACGAGAGCCCGGGCGACGTGCTCGAGGACAAGGACGGCCTCCTCTTCAAGGAGAACTACGGCATGGCGAGCGCGCGCGCGGTGGAGGGGCGCACCGCCGATCTCGACGTGTTCGAGCGCGCGAAGAAGGGCTTCTTCCGCGAGGGCATCTCGACGTCGCGCATCTACCTCCGCGCGGGGCAGGAGAGCGCGGCCGGGATCCTCGTCGACATGATCACGGGCGTGCAGTCCGCCTTCACGTACGTCGGCGCCCGCACCGTCGACGAGTTCCACGAGCGCGCCGAGATCGGCGTCCAGACCTGGGCCGGCTACGGCGAGGGCACGCCGCACGGCCAGGTCCGGCGTTAGCCGCGCTACGGCGGGGCCACCGCGGGGAGCGGCTTTCCTTTCAGCGCCTCGATCGCGCGTTCGCAGCGCGCGATCGCCTCCGGGAGCGCGTCCTCCACCGTGCAGCGGACGCTGCGCCGCCCGCCGAGATCGTCGGGCATGACCGCGACGACGCCGCCGAGGACCTCTTCGCCCGCCGCGTCCACCGCGATGAAGTGGGCGTGGAGGGACGTCGTCGGCACGAGGGCGCCGATCGGGAGCGCCGACAGCGTCCAGCGCCAGCGGAGGTTCGGTCCGCTCGCTTGTGTCTGCTCCGCGCTCACGAGGCCCCGCGCGCGGGCGATCGGATCCGTCGTCGGGATCGGCTTCACGATCAGGGTGAACGCGCCGCACGTGTACGTCGTGCGCGTGGCGTCGAGCGCGCACTGCTCGTGCTCGAATTTCGCGCGGCGCGGCGCGTCGGGCGTGAGGTCGAAGTCGGCTTCGAGGTTCTCGCGCCGCGCGTTCGGCGTCTGGTGTCCGGCGGTGAGCTCGGCGACGGTCTTCCTCACGTAGGCGCGCAGCTCCGAGACCTTGAGCTCACCGTCCTCGCCGGCGTCGGCCTTCCGCTCGCGGAGCCCCTGCAGGAGCGCGTAGGTGAAGACGCTGTTCTTCCACTCCGGATCTTCGAGCGAGTACTCGGCGCCCGCGGACGAGGCGAGCACGTGCGCGCCGGTCCCGCGACGGAGATCGGCGAAGAAGTCACGCGGCTGCGCGGCGCGCGTCGTTCGCGACGCCGGCGTCGGGCTCGTCACCTTCACGCGCCCGCTCTTCGTGATCTCGGCGGCCTCGGCCGCGTCGAGCTCGCCGGCGTGGCAGCTATCCATCACGAGGAGCTTCTTCCGCGCGGGGACGCCGTCGAGGAGCCCCTCGATCGCGGCGTACGACACCGCGGTCCTCTGCACGTCGGCGACGTCGGCGTCGTGCGGCGCGAAGAAGTAGCCGCCGCTCCGGTCGAGGACGCCGTGCCCCGACGCGTAGAGGACGACGACGTCCTCCGCCTTCGTCTTCTCGATCTCGGAGCGGAGCGCGAGGATCGCGGCGCGCGTCGCCTTCGCGTTCGTGAGCTCCGTCGTGCGGACGCCGGCGAACGACGGGCCCGGCTTGAACGCGCTCGCGAAGTCGCGCGCGTCCTTCGCGGGATAACGCAGACCCGCGAGCTCGGGCCGCGCGTACTCCGTTACGCCGATCGCGTAGACGTGGAGCACCGGCTTCGGCGCGGCGCCCACGTACGTCGTCACCGCCGTCGCCTCGAGCGAGAGGACGCCGAGCTCGTTCTCGACCGAGACCTGGAGCTTGTTCGAGCCGGGCACGAGCTCGATCGCGACCTCCTCCTCCACGCGCGGCGCCGGCGTGAGCGCCTTTCCTCCCGCGCCGAAGAGCGGCACGCCGTTGTCGATCACGTGGAGCCGATGCAGCTTCTTCGTCCGGTCGGACGCGCTCACGCGGAGGCGCAGCGTCTTGTCCTTCGCGACGGGCGTGACGCCGGCGACGGTGACGGTCGGGACCTCGCCGCGGACGAGCGACGCGGCGCGGTCGGGCGCGACCCCGAGCTTTCGGAGCCGCTCTCGCCGCGCGGCGTCGTAAGCGTCGACCACGTCCTTCGGCGCGTAGCCGACGCGCGCGAGGGCGCCGGCAGGATTGTTGTAGAGCGCATCGAACTGCTCGAAGGGGTAGACGCGGTCCCCCCAGCGAAACCCGAGCGCGCCGGCGGCGTCGCGCGGCGCGAGGTACGCGCCGGTGTCGGCGACGAGGACGAGCCCGCCGGAGGGGAGGGCGGCGAAGGTGGTGACGACGCCCGACGCCGTGTCGAGGAGCCGGCCCGAGCCGTCGGTGTCGAGCCACACCAGCGTGCGGCCGTCCCCGAAGAAGCCGAGCTTCGACGGCGCGTGCGCGTGCAGGTCGGCGTGCCCGCGCTCGCGCCACGTCTCGGTGTCGAAGAGCGTGACGTGGCCCGCCTCGTCGCCGACCGCGAGGAGCTTCTGGCGCGGCGAGGCCGCGACGGCGGCGAAGCCGGGGAAGCCGCTCAGCGTCGTGAGGACGCGCTTCGTCGCGAGGTCCCACGCCACGACGTGGGTCCCGTCGCTCGTGACGAGCACCCGATCCGACGCGAAGGCGATCGGGCGCAGGAACCTCCCGCTCGCGTCGAGCGCGGCGACGCGCGCGCCGTCCTTCGTCGCGAAGACCTCCACCGATCTTTCGTCGCGCTGAGAGGAGACCGCGACGCGAGAGCCGTCCGGGCTCACCGCCATCGCGAAGACGTGGTCGCCCTGGAGCGGCACGCGCCATCGCTCGGCGCCGGTGGCGGCCTCGTGCGCGACGATCGCGGCGTGGCCGTCGAGCGTCACGATCGCGCTGCCGCGATCGGCGTGCTCGACGTGCTGCAGCAGTCCGAAGGGGCCGTTCGCCTTCGTCACGCGCCAGAGCTCCTTCCTCGCCGCCCCCTCCGCGGCGTCGATCTCGCGGTAGCGCGAGGTGACGAGCACGTCGCGGTCCGGCGCGAACGAGCCCGCGCTCGCGCTCGCGCCCATCGGCGGGCGGATCTTCCGCTCGCCGCCGCCGTCGCGCGCGTCCCAGACGAGGTCCTGTCCGCCGCGCGAAGTCGCGTCCACGCTCGCGACGAACATGCGCGGCGCGCGCGGATCGGTCGCGAGGGAGACGATGTTGGTCGTGCGGGAGCGGAGGTCGCGGACGTTCTGCCATCCGCCGGTCTCCCAGAGCGCGAGCTCGCCGGACCGCCCCGAGGCGAGGAGCGCGCCGTCGGGCGAGAACGCGAGCGCCTGCGTCGCGCGCGGCTCGAGCCTCGTCGTCGCCCCCGCGTCGAGGTCGTGCACGAAGAGACCGTCGGTGGTGGCGGCGGCGACGATCCGCCGCGTGGGGTGAAGCGCGATCGCCTCGACGTGCCCCTCCGTTCCCCACGCGCCGCCGTACACGAGCGGTCGCCAGCGCGTCCGCGCGCCGGTCGCGACGTCGACGACGACGACGAGCCCGCGGTCGTCGGCGCACGCGGCGAGCTCCCCGCGCTGGGCGGCTGCGACGGCGACGATCGCGCGCGACGTGCAGCGGAGCTCGCGCGGCGCCGCGGCGCGGAGGTCGAAGACCTGGAGCATGCCGGTGTGGTCCTTGCCGTCCTTCTCGAAGGACAGGAGCGGGGACCGGCGCGCTCCCACGACGACGTCGCCCGCGACCGCGAGGAGATCCGAGATCACCTTCGCCGGCAGCGTGCTCGCGCGCTCGCCGACGTCCTCGAGCACGGAGAGCGACCGGCCGCCATGAACAACGACGTGGCGCGGATCGCTCCACGAGAGCGGCCTCCGGCCGTGACCTCCGAGCGGCCGCTCCGCGATCCGCTCGCCCGTCCGCGCCGAGAGGAAGAGGCTCTCGTCGCTCGCGGTCGCGATCGTCGCGCCGTCGGGCGAGAAGGCAGCGCGATCCTTCCCCGGGAGGCGCGCGGTGAGGAGACCGGTCGCGACGTCGAAGAGGAGGACCCCTTCGCGCTGCACCGTCGCGAGCGTCGCGCTCGTCGGATCGAACGCGAGCGACTCGAACCGCGAGTCCGGCCAGCCTTGCACGATCGCGCTCGGCGCCTCGGCCGGCGGCGCGCGTCCGTCGACGGCGCGTCCGAGCACGCCGCGGCGACGGCGCGTGTCCGCCCACGCGTCCCACGGCGCCGCCGCGCCGTCCTTCACGCCGTACACGATCATGCGCTCGGCGCGCGCGGAGCGGCTCTCGAAGCGGCCGTCCGCGCCGAGGACGAGCCAGTCGTGCGCGCCCACCGTCGCGAGCTCGGCGGCGAGCGCGCCGCGCGGATCCCAGAGCCGCACCCCGCCGTCGTCGTGTCCGGAGACGACGCGGCCGTCGGGGAGGAACGCGACCGCGTTCGCCCAGGAGGGGACCGGCGCGGTCTCGAGCAGGCGCGCGCCCGTCGCGACGTCGAAGACGCGAGCCTTGCCGTCACGCGCGCCGGCGGCGATGACCTTGCCGTCGCTCCGGAAGGCGAGCGACAGCACCGGCGCGCCGGCGTCGATCGTGCGGATCGGAGCGTCGCCGGTCGTGTCCCACAGCCGGATCGTCCCGTCGCGGTGCCCGCTCGCGAGGAGCGCGCCGGCCGGCGCGAACGCGACCGCGGCCGTCGCGCCGGGACCGCGCGCGAGGATCCGCTCGCCGTCCCCGTCGAGCGCACGGAGCGCGAGGATCGGCTCGTCGCGCGTGGACTCGCCGCCGACCGCCGCCACGCGATCGTCGGCGCGGACGGCGAGCGCGGTCCCGAGCGCGATCGCCTTCAGCGGCAAGAGCCGCTCCTCCTCGTCCTTCGCCGGCGTCCGCAGCGCGATCGCGTCGCGGGTCGCGATCGCGAAGGTGGTCCCGTCGCGGAGGAAGGAGACCGCGCCCACCTCGTGCGTGAAGGACGGTCCGTCGAGCGCCGCGCCGGTGCTCACGCGATGGAGCAAGATCCCGCCGAGGCGGTTCGGGCGGAGCGCGAGCTCGCCGCTCGGCGAGAGGCTCATTCCACCCGCCCCGTCGGCGCGCGGGACGTCGACGACCTTCGTCCCGCCGTCGAGCGACCACACATGGACCGCTGCCCCGCTGGCGACGAGGCGCTTGCCGTCCGGCGTCACCGCGAGGGCCGAGACCGTCGCGCTGCGGGCGGGCGCGAAGACGACGCCGGTCCTTCGGTCGACGGAGAAGAGGTCCTCGCCCTTGCTTGCGACGATGCGCTCGTCGTCGAGCCAGGCCTGGTCGAACTCGAACGCGCCGGCCGACGACGCGTGGCTCGTCGCGACCTCGATCACGCGGCTGTCGTGCTTGCCGATCGGCGGCTGGACGAGGAGCCAGCGTCCGTCGCGCGAGAGCGCCATCGCGTCGAGCGTCGAGCCCGCGGCCGCGTGCGGGCGGCGCGTCTCGTCGCCTTTGCGCCAGGTCTCGATCGACGTGGCGCTCTTGCCCGCGATCGTCGCGCCGTCGCCCGAGAGCGCCTTGCTCCAGAATCCGTTCACGACCGTGTCGTCGAAGGCCGGCGCGCCGCGCGCGTCGCGGACGCGGACCATCGCCATGCTGCCGAGGACGACGAGCCCTCCCGCGTCGTCGAACCGCGCCGCGACGACGTCGCCGAGGCCTTCCGGCAGCGGATCGCTCTCGCGCTCCACGCGGACGCGATCGCTCACGATCGCGATCGCGCCGTCGTCCGCGATCGCGACCGCGCGCACACCGGTCGCGGCGAGCTCGCGGTGCCCCTCGTTCGATCGCGGGCTCCACCTCGTCGCGCGACCTTCCTTCGTCCAGACGAAGGCCTCGCCCTCGCTCGTGACCAGGACGCCCGCGACCGAGCCCGGCACGAGCGACGTCGCGAGCTCGCGGAGCGGCTCGGCCTGCCAGAGCTTCACGACCCCGTGCTCGTCCCCGGTCGCGACCCAGCGTCGATCGCGCGAGACGTCGATCGTGGTGATGGTCGCGCCGTGCCCGCTCGCGCGGACGGTCCGGACCCCGTCGTTCGGGACCGGGACGTCGGGCTCGTCCTGCGGGACGGCCTCGCGCGGCGGCGGAGGACGCACCGGGTGGCGGTGCCCTGCACACGCGGTGAGGAGCGCCGTTAATAGAAGGAGGAGGGCCCTCATGGAACCGTGCATCCTACCGCCGGGCTGGACTCCTGCCGCCGGAGGCCTAAAAAAGGCGCGCAACGCCGAGACCTCTTGCGGCATCTCTACGTTGGCCGGCTCCTTGACCGGCGATAACCCCTCGAATAGACGTCGGATCTCAATGCAACTTGCTCGTTGGCGGTTCGTCGTTGGCGTGGCCGCCCTCTCGTTCTTCGCTGTCGCCTGCAAGAAACCACCGCAGGCCGAAGGGGAGGCGCAGCTCACGTCCGCCACGTCGGAGGGGACGCCGATCAAGGTACAGAGCGCGCCCGTCGTCGAGAAGCCGATGCCGGAGCACCTCGTGCTCACTGGCACGCTGAAGGCGAGCCAGGAGTCGCAGGTCGCCGCCGACGGAGCGGGGAAGGTGACCGCCACGTTCGTCGAGCGCGGCCAGCACGTGAAGCAGGGCGAGACCCTCGCGCTCCTCGACGCGCGCGGCGCGAACCTGCAGGTGAACACGCTGAACGCGCAGTCGGCGCTCGCGCAGGCGCAGCTCGAGCAGGCGCAGCGCGAGTGCGATCGCGTGAAGGCGCTCCGCGACTCGGGCGCGATCTCGCAGGCCGAGTACGATCGCACCACCTCACAGTGCCAGACCACGCAGTGGTCGGTCGCCGCCGCGCAGGCGCAGACGAAGAGCGCGCAGAAGATCGTCGGCGACTCGGTCATCCGCGCGCCGTTCGCGGGGATCGTCGGCGAGCGCTTCGTGAACGTCGGGCAGTACGTCGCGCCGCAGACGCCGATCGTCTCGCTCTACACGCCGGACCCGCTGCGGCTCGAGCTCACGGTGCCGGAGGCGAACGTGGGCGGGCTCAAGCAGGAGCAGGTCGTCACGTTCAGCGTGTCCGCGTTCGAGAAGGATCGGTTCCAGGGCACGGTCCGCTACATCGCGCCGAACGTCCGCCCGCAGACGCGCGACCTCATCATCGAGGCGCTCTGCCCGAACGCGGACGGCAAGCTGAAGCCCGGCATGTTCGCGGTCGCGCAGCTCGAGACCGCGGAGAAGCCGCTCCCCACCGTGCCGCTCGCGGCGCTGCAGAAGGGGCCCGACGCGACGAAGGCGTACGTCGTCGTCGACAAGCACGTGCAGGAGCGCATCGTGCAGACCGGGTCCGAGAAGGACGGCGCGGTCGCGATCCTCGCCGGGATGAAGGTCGGCGAGCAGGTCATCCTGAGCCCCGGCGCGGACGTGCGCGACGGCGCGAAGGTCCAGTAGGTCGGTCGAGGCGGCTCATGCAGTGGCTTGCAGAGATCTGCGTCAAGCGACCGATCTTCGCGACGGTCCTCGTCCTCCTCATCTCCGTCATCGGCATGGCGGGGTACGGGAAGCTCGGGCTCGACCGCTTCCCGAACATCGACATCCCGATCGTCGTCGTCATCACGCGCCTCCCCGGCGCGGCGCCGGAGGACGTCGAGACCGAGATCACGGAGAAGGTCGAGGAGGCCTGCAACACGATCAGCGGCATCGACGAGATGCAGTCGATCACGACCGAAGGCGTCTCGCAGGTCATCATCCGCTTCGTCCTCGAGAAGAACACCGACGTCGCGTCGCAGGAGGTCCGCGATCGCCTCCAGCTCATCATCCCCGACCTCCCGCGCGGCATCGACCTGCCCACCGTGCAGAAGCTCGATCCCGACGCGTCGCCGGTCATCTACCTCGCGCTCCGCTACCCCGGGAAGCAGATCCAGGAGGTCACCGAGCTCGCCGACAAGCGCGTGCGCCGGCACTTCGAGTCGGTGAACGGCGTCGGTCAGGTCGCGATCGTCGGCGGGCAGAAGCGGCAGGTGAACGTCTGGCTCGATCCGGTCCGCATGCGCGCGGTGAACATCACCGCCCTCGACGTCCAGCGCGCGATCGGCACGCAGAACCTCACGATGCCGGGCGGCCGCGTCGACACGGGGCCGGAGCAGCTCACGCTCCGCATCCACGGCCGCGTCGAGCGCCCGGACGAGATCGGCGACCTCGTCGTCCGCCAGGAGGCGGGCCACTCGATCCGCGTGCGCGACGTCGGCACGGTCGAGGACGGCCGCGAGGAGGCGCAGACCGCGGCCTACCTGAACGGCGAGCCCGCCGTCGTCCTCGCGATCCGCAAGCAGTCCGGCGCGAACACGGTCGAGGTCGTCGACGCGATCCGCGAGCGCCTCACCGACCTCAAGCGCACGCTCCCGCAAGGCGCCACCGTCGACGTCGTGCGCGACGACTCGGGCGTCATCCGCACCTCGGTCGAGGGCGTGAAGGAGCACCTCGTCGGCGGCGCGATCCTCGCCGCGATCGTCGTCTTCTTGTTCCTCGGCAACGTGCGCTCGACCATCATCGCGGCGATCGCGATCCCGGTCTCGATCATCGGCACGTTCGCGGCGATGTGGTTCGAGGGCTTCACCCTCAACACGATCACGCTCCTCGCGCTCGCGCTCGCGGTCGGCATCGTCATCGACGACGCGATCGTCGTGCTCGAGAACGTGTTCCGCTACGTCGACGAGAAGGGCTACGGCCCGCGCGAGGCGACGCTCCTCGCGACGAAGGAGATCGGTCTCGCCGTCCTCGCGACGACGCTCTCGCTCATCGCGGTCTTCCTCCCGGTCGCGTTCCTCGGCGGCATCCCGGGGCGCTTCCTCAAGAGCTTCGGCGTGACGATGGCGATGTCGATCGCGATATCGCTCTTCGTCGCCTTCAGCTTGACGCCGATGCTCACGAGCCGGTGGCTCAAGGAGAAGGTCCCCGGCGCGAAGAAGCCGCTCGGCGAGCGCGTCACCGACGTGTTCTACCGCCCGATCGAGCGCGTCTACATGGCGGTGCTGCGCGTCGTCATCCGCCATCGCTGGATCGTCGTCCTCGCGGCGGGCGGCGCGCTCGGCTCCTGCGTCCCGCTCGCGGGCGCGGCGAACAAGGGCTTCCTCCCCGTCAACGACGAGGCGCACTTCGAGGTCGTCGTCCGCACGCCGGAGGGCACGAGCCTCTCGCAGACCGCGCTCATCACCGAGCGCATGGCGCGCGAGCTCCGCACGTGGACGGAGGTGAAGCGCACGCTGATGACGGTCGGCGACGACAACGCGAAGACGCAGAACGTCGGCCGCATCTACGTCCGCCTCGCCGACCCGGAGGACCGCAAGCTCACCCAGGCGCAGCTGATGGACCGGACGCGCCACGAGATCACGTCGAAGCAGGACAAGTCCTACCGCATCAACGTGCAGGAGGTCGCGGCGTTCGGCGGCGGCGGGTTCTCGACCGCGAAGATCCAGTACACGATCCGCGGTCCGGACCTGAAGGGCCTCGAGGTCGCGACCGGGCACGTCCTCGAGAAGCTCCGCAAGGTGCCGGGCGCGGTCGACGTCGACTCGTCGCTCATCGTCGGCAAGCCGGAGATCGGCGTCCACATCGACCGCCCGCGCGCCGCCGACCTCGGGGTCTCGGTGCAGGACACGGCGATGGCGCTCCGCCTCCTCGTCGACGGCGACAAGGTCTCGGCCTACGAAGAGAAGGGCGAGCAGTACGACGTCCGCGTGCGCGCGGAGCGCGAGTACCGCGCGGACCAGGTCGGCCTCACGATGCTCACGGTCCCGTCGCAGAGCCTCGGCAACGTGCCGCTCCGCAGCGTCGTCGACCTGACGCGCGGCACGGGCCCGTCGCAGATCAACCACCTCAACCGCCAGCGCAACGTGATGATCCTCGCGAACGTCGCGCCGGGCGTGAGCGAAGGAAAGGTGGCGGACGAGCTGGCCCGCATCATCAAGGAGGAGAACCTCCCGCCCGCCTACACCGCGGAGCCGACCGGCCAGACGCGCGAGATGGTGCGCGTCTTCAAGAGCTTCGCGATCGCGGTGCTCCTCTCGTTCATCTTCATGTACCTGGTGCTCGCGGCGCAGTTCGAGAGCTGGCTCCACCCGATCACGATCCTGCTCTCGCTCCCGCTGACGCTGCCTTTCGCGGTGCTGTCGATCATCATCTTCCGCCAGGCGATCGACCTCTATTCGATCCTCGGCATCCTGGTCCTCTTCGGCGTCGTGAAGAAGAACGCGATCTTGCAGATCGACCACACGAACCAGCTCCGCGCGGCGGGGATGGCGCGCGACGAGGCGATCCTGCAAGCGAACCGCGACCGCTTGCGCCCCATCTTGATGACGACGGCGGCGTTCGTGGCCGGCATGATGCCGCTCGTCCTCTCGAAGGGCGTCGGCGCCGCGTACAACCGCGCCACCGCCGGCGTCGTCGTCGGCGGCCAGACGCTGTCGCTCCTGCTCACGCTCCTCGCGACCCCGGTCGCGTACTCCTACTTCGACGACATCGGCCGCTTCTTCCGCCGCCTCACCGGCCGCCCCGAGCCGAAGGTCCACCTCCCGCCGGGCCTCGACCCCAACGTCGCGCTCCCCCACGGCCCGCACGGCGCAAACGCGGAGGAGTAGGTCCTTCCCGTGCGCGCGGGCTGAGTCGCGTCAGCTCGTGCGCTTGGTGCGTTTGCGTGGCTTCTTGCCGGCGACGCCGGTGGCGCGGGGCTTCTTGGCCTTCTTCGCCTTCTTCTTGTTCGCCTTCTTCACCGGTTGGGGCGCGACGTCGTCGTTCTCGGCCTCGAGCGTGCTCGCCGTCGGCTCCGGCTTCGCATCCGCCTTCGCCTCGGTCTTCTCCGGCTCCGGGGTCGGCTCCGGCTTCGCGTAGCCGTTGTTGAAGCCCGCCCACGGGTCGGGCTCGGCGACCACTGGGGTCATCGCGACGGGCTTCGCCGCGGCGCAACCGGTGGCCGTCGCGAGGACGGCGGCTGCAAGGATGGCGAGCAAGCCCTTCATGCTGAGTCAGTACCACGTCATCCCACCTCGGGCGCGTCTCCCCAGCGGACAACATCGTTGATCCAGCGCGCGCGTGGAACGTTCCGCTCCGGCGGGTGGATCAAAGTCGACCGGTCGGCGCCCACTGGCGCTCGCCCGCGACGTGGCCGTAGCCCGCGCCCATGATCGCGCCGTAGACCACGTGCGAGAGGAAGAAGCTGATGACGCCCGCCGCGCCGAGGCGCGCGAAGTACGGGCCCGGGTCCGGGAGCGCTTCGGGGACGAGCGGATGCACGTGCGGAGTGAGGCCCAGCATCATGCCGATGAGGCCGGCGTGGAGGACCGAGAGCAACATGCCCGTCGGCGCGCCGCCGTGGACCCAGACCCGCTCGAAGAGCGCGCCGTAGAGGAGGCCGAAGAGCGCGCCCAACCCGAGGTGCATCAGGAGGCCGATGCCGAACGCGAGGCCGCCCGGCGCGATGCCCGTCAGCGTGCCGAGGTAGATCTCGATGCTGAGCGGCAGGCCGATCGCGCGCAGGATGGCGCTGAGCAGGCTGATCGCGGCGGCGCCAAGGACGCCGAAAAGGATGGCTTTGCCGGGTCGCATTTCGATTTTCCTCCGCTGCTGAGCAATGCAGTCGGTGGGCCACGCGCCCGCGCCCGTTTCTGCGGAGAAAGGCCTTGTCGAGCTCGCGCTCTAGCTGACCCGTCGTGCCCCTCGGTGTGGCGCTCTTGTCTCGCGCGATAGTAGGATCGCGGCCTCGAACCATGTCGGACGAGGAACCGACCTCCGCAGATTCCATTCGGCTCGTCGTGCCGAAGCGGAAGTCGCCGGAATCGATCCGCAACATCGCCGCGCTCGCGGACGATGAGACGCGGGTCGAGGCCCTGCTCGCGCGCCTCGAGCAGACGCCGGACCCGAGCGCGCGGAGCCGGATCCTCGTCGAGATCGCGATCACGATGCGCGACGGGCTCGACGATGCCGAGCAGGCGCTCGAGGCGCTCCTCGAGGCCTGGCGGTCGGACCCGCGCAACGACGACATCCTCGACAACCTCGAGCCGCTCGTCCGCGCGCAGGACAAGTGGACCGAGCTGATGGAGCTGACGCGCGCGCTCGCCGGCGCGGAGCGCGTGCCCGATCGATCGCTCGCGTACCACGAGGCGATGGTGCGCTGGCTCACGCGCGACCGGCCCGACCCGTCGCTCGCGCGGCAGTGGGTCGAGCGCGTGCGCGTGATCGACTCGACCCACGCGCTCGTGCACTTCATGCAGGCCGCGCTCTCGCGCGAGCACGGCGATCTCAAGCGCGAGATCGACGAGCTGGACCTCGCGGTGCTCTCGACGCGCCGGAAGGACGAGCGCCTCCCGATCCACCTGCTCCTCGCGTCGCGCTACATGGACGAGCGCACCTACAACCGCGTCGAGGCGAAGAAGCAATACGAGCAAGCGCACAAGCTGTTCCCGCAGATGATGGATCCGCTGCGCGGGCTCGAGCAGATCGCGGTCGCGGAGAAGGACAACCACGCCCTCGCCGACGTGCTCCGGCGGCAGGCCGACGCGGAGGTGGAGGAGCCGGAGCGCGTCCAGATCCTCATGCGCCTCGCGAAGCTCCAGGAGCTCGAGTTCCGGCGGCCCGAGCTCGCGGCGAAGACGCTCGAGCGCATCGCCTCTCGCTCCGCCAAGCTCGACTTCCTCTTCGACGACCTCGAGCGCTGCTACCGCGCCGCGCGGATGTGGCCCGAGCTCCTCGCGGTGCTGGAGCGCGCCGCGATCAGCGACGACGAGCCCGAGAAGCGCGCCGCGCGCCTGAAGCGCCTCGGCGAGGTGCTCGAGGCGAAGATGGGCGACATCCGCGCCGCCCTCGACACGTACAAGCGGCTCGCCGGGCTGATGCCCGAGGACGAGACGGTCGTGACCGAGCTCGCGCGCCTCGCGGAGAAGGTCTCCGACGTCGAGCTCGCGGTGAACTGCCGCGAGCGCCTCGCCGAGCTGACGACCGACCCCATCGCGCGCGCGCGCCACAACCTCGTCGCGGGGCAGCTCCTCACGCCGATCGACGGCAAACGCGCGCGGCGGTTCTTCGAGCAAGCCGTCGCGTCCGACCCGACCAACGCGCCGGCGTGGAACGCGCTCTTGTGGGACGCGCGCGCGGAGAACGACCTCCCGCGCGCGGCGCACTACCTCGAGCAGCGCGCGAACGCGACCGAGACTCCGCGCGCGCGCGCGACGTGCTTCGTCGAGCTCGCCGAGATCCAGCAGAAGATGGGCAACCGGCCCGGCATGCTCTCCGCCTACGAGAGCGCGTTCCTCTCCGATCCCAGCAACGAGGCGGCGGCGTCCGCGCTCCTCGAGCCCTGGATGGCGATCGAGCGCTACGAGGACGTCGAGAAGATCATCCACGTGATCATCGCGGCGGCGGAGCGCGATCGCGACGGCTACCGCGCCTACACCGCGCGCCGCGCGTTGACGAAGATCGGCTTCGAGCTCCACAAACCCGACGTCGCGCTCGAGGCCGCCTTCGCCGCGTTCAACTCCCGGCGCGAGGAGGACGAGGCGCGGCGTGACCTCGTCCTCGCCGCGAGCGCGATGCGCGCCGACCCCGCCGTGCTGAAGGTGCGTGACGCGCTCCTCGTCATCGCGGAGCGCCCGGACGGGCTCGCTCCCGACGTGCGCGTCGCGCTCGGCGAGACGCTCGCGTCGATGGGGGAGAGCGATCGCGCCGCGTCGCTCTACGACGAGGTCCTCACCGAGTCGCCCGACAACGAGCGCGCGCTCGCGGGCCTCTCCCAGCACCACGCCGCGTCGGGGAACAAGGTCGCCTCGCTCGCGCTGAAGCGCCAGCGCGCGATGGCGATGGCCGATCCGAAGGAGCGCCTCGCGACGCTGCTCGAGACCGCGGAGGCGTTCGCGAAGATCGACCAGGAGGCGCTCGCGGCCGAGGTCTACGAGGCGGCGCGCGTGCTCGCCCCGAACGACCTGCCGATCCTCCACAAGCTCCTCGCGCTCTACCAGAAGGCCTCGAAGTGGGTCTCGCTCTTCGACGTGCTGCGATCGATCGCGGAGGTCGACGCCGATCCGCTCCGCCGCGCGAAGACGTACTTCACGATGGGGCAGATCGCGAGCGTCGAGCTCCTCGATCGCGGGACCGCGCTCGAGATGTTCGACCGCGCGCTCGACGTCGACGCGACGCAGCTCGAGGCGTTCGAGAACATCGTCAAGATCCTCACCCGCACGAAGGACTGGGCCGGCCTCGAGCAGATGTACCGGCGCATGCTCGCGCGGGCGGAGGCGCGGCGCGATCAACGGCTCTCCTTCGTCCTGAACAAGCAGCTCGCGATCATCCTCCGCGATCGCGTCGGCGACGCGCAGGGAGCGATCGAGGCGATCCGCGCCGCGACGAAGCTCGTGCCGGAGGACGACGAGTCGCAGGCTATCCTGCGCGAGCTGCTCTCGCACACGGGCCAGGCGCAAGGCGCGGTCGCGATCACGCTCGAGCGCGTGCTGAAGGAGCCGCTCGACCCGCGGCCGTACCCCGCGCTCTTCGATCTGCTCCTCACGCAGGGCCAGCGCGACCGCGCGCTCTGCGTCGCGAGCGCGATGACCTTCCTCGACGTGAACCATCCGAGCGCGACGGCGTGGCGCCAGACCTACGCCCCGCCGCCGATCGAGGCGATCGTCCGCGAGCTCGGCCCCGAGGGCTACCGCTACCTCCTCCACCCCGAGCTCGATCCCACCCTCACCGAGATCCTCCAGATCTGCGCGCCGGCCGTGATCGACATCGCGCTCTCCCGCCTCTCGCTCCGCGAGCGCATGAGCCACCCCGGCTCGGCGCTGAAGGGGCAGGACTGGCTCGGGAAGGTCGTCGCCCGCGCGGCGCAGATCCTCGGCGTGCCGGCGCCGCCGAAGCTCTTCGCGCGCAAGACGCCCGGCCCCGCGATCGCCGCCGCGCCGACGAAGCCGCCGAGCCTCCTCGTCTACACCCAGTCGCTCGCGGGCGTGAGCCGCGAGGCGCTCGCGTTCATGATCGGCAAGCGGGTGATGGAGCTGACGCCCCCGCTCCTCGCGCGCGCGCTGTGCCCCTCCATCACCGAGCTCAAGGCGCTCGCGTCGTCGGCGGCGCGCATCGCGACGGAGCAGATCGAGCCCGGCGACCAGCCGCTCCGCGAACGCCTCAAGCGCGACGACGTCGCGCGCATCGGCGCAGCCGTGCGGCGCTCGATGATGGGCGGCGGCCGGATCGACGTCGTGCGCTGGTCCCAGCTCGCGGACGTCTCGGTCTCGTGCGCGGGCCTGCTCCTCGCCGGCGATCTCGAGGCCGCGCGCGCCGCGATCGCGATCGAGCCGCAGGCCCCGGGCGACCTCAGCCCGCGCGACAAGATGCGCGAGCTCGTCGCCTGGTACCTCGGCGACGCGTGCGCTCGGCTTCGCCAAGGTCTGGGGCTCGCGATCCTATGAGGTGCTCATGAAGCTCGACGCGTTGTTGAAGGTCCTCGATGAGCTCGCGCCGCTGCGGTACGCGGAGGGCTGGGACAACGTCGGGCTCCTCGTCGGCGATCCCGACGCCGACGTGACGCGCGTGCTCGTCACGGTGGACTACTCGAAGGAGGTCGCGGAGGAGGCGCGCGCGAAGGGGGTACAGCTCGTCGTCGCGTACCACCCGCCGATGTTCGCAGCGGTGAAGCGCGCGCCGCACGCCGCGCTCTGGGTCGACGCGGTCCGCCGCGGCATCGCGCTCTACAGCATGCACACCGCCCTCGACGTCGCCGCGCAGGGGACGAACGAATTCCTCGCCCGCGTCGCCGGCGTCGACCTCGCGTCGATGAAGCCGCTCCGTCCCTTCGTCGGGAAGCCGGGGCGGCCCGAGCCGGAGGGGATCGGGCTCGGACGTGTCGGCGACGTCGCGCCGGCGCCGCTCGGCGATCTGGTCGCGCGCCTCAAGACCGCGCTGACGCTCGAGCGCGTGCTCGTCGCAGGATCGCTCGATCGCGTCGTGCGCCGCGTCGCGGTCGCGGCCGGCGCCGGCGGCGAGCTCCTCGGCGACGCGATCCGCGAGCGCGCGGACGTCTTCGTCACCGGCGAGCTCCGCCACCACGACGCGATGCGCGGCTGCAGCGTCGTCGCGACGCTCCACTCGAACAGCGAGCGCGCGGCGGTGAAGGAGCTCGCCGGCCGCATCGCGGCCGCGCTCGCCGGCGTCGAGGTGACGTTCAGCGAGCGCGACGCGGACCCGTTCGCGTTCGTCTGAGTCTCTCAGGTTCGAGAGGGGCCAGCCCCTCTCGAGCTCTCCCCGCCGGGGCCTCTCCGCGCGCGGGGCGCGCTGCGCCGCCCCGGGCCCCCGAGAGGGCGACCCGCAGCGTCTGCTCTGACCTAGGGGCGCCGGCCGATCGCGTCGGTCCAGATCTCGAGGTCCTTCGGCGCGACGTTGCCATGCGGCGCGACGCGCGCGTCGGCGTAGCCGCGCTCGCGGAGGTCGACGAGGTACTGCTCGCGCGAGAGGAGCGTGCCGCGGCAGACCTCGACGTCCTCGGGGCGGTGCTCCGCCTTCGCGCGCTCGAGCAGCGCGTTCATCACGTGCCTCGGGACGCAGTGGCGCTTCTGCGGGTACACGAACGAGAAGAAGACGAGGTGCCCGAGGAGGACGCGCCAGTGCTCGCCGAAGTGGGAGAGGAGGCGGCTCCAGTCGAGGTCGGGGCCGCACGCCTCGAGGAGGTGATAGATGTCCGCGCCGTCGAAGCGCTCGCGCTCCATGACGAAGCACTTGCTCGCGATCATCTCCTCCGCCCCGGAGACGAGGACGGGGACGCCCCACAGCGTGCACCCTGCAGCGTGCTCGAACCAGCGATCGTCGACCGCGCAGAGGCCGTTCGCCGACGCGTAGATGAAGTCGACGAAGTGCGGGCCCGACCACGCCTTCGCGAGCCAGTGCGGGAAGCACTTCTCGACCTCGAAGCCCTCGTCGGCGAGGACCTCGAGCGCGCGGTCGACGTCGCGCGCGCGGAGGAAGATGTCGAGGTCCTTCGTGTCGCGTGCGATCCCCGCGAAGTGCTTGAGCGCGAGCGCGCCGCCGACGAGGAAGGGAACGCGGCGGCGGACCAAGGTCCGCAGCGTGTCCTCGTAGAACTGCCGCGCGACGGGGCGCACCATTCGACGAGTGCTGAGAGGCTCATGCGTACGGTGCGAGGGATGGGCGGCCATGCGATCGAGATCGCCTGCGAGCGGCGGGCCACCGGGCGGTACGTGCGTTGCTCTGCTCGCGCTCATGACCGACTCCGCCGTCCCCGCGCCGCGCCCGCTCCGCATCGCCGCCGTCGGCGATCTCCACTGCACGAAGGAGTCGAGCGGGCTCTTCCGTCCGCTGTTTCAGCAGGTCGAGACGCATGCGGACGTGCTGCTCCTCTGCGGCGATCTCACCGACTACGGCACGGCGGAAGAGGCGCACGTGCTCGCGAGAGAGCTCGCGGTGGTGAAGCACCCGATCATCGCCGTGCTCGGCAATCACGACTTCGAGTCGGGCACGCCGGAGAAGGTGAGCGAGATCCTGCACGACGCCGGAGTCCGCGTGCTCGACGGCGACAGCGTCGTGGTCGGCGACGTCGGCTTCGCGGGGGTGAAGGGCTTCTGCGGCGGTTTTGGTCGAGGCACGTTGGGACCTTGGGGCGAGGCTGCGGTGAAGGCCTTCGTCAAAGAAGCGCTCGACGAGGCGCTCAAGCTCGAGTCTGCGCTCGCGCGTCTCCGCACGCCGCAGCGCGTCGCGCTCCTCCACTATTCTCCCGTCGCCGACACCGTCGCGGGCGAGCCGGAGCAGATCTACGCGTTCCTCGGCTGCAGCCGCCTCGAAGATCCGCTCGAACGCTACCCGGTGACGGCGTGTTTCCACGGCCACGCCCACCGCGGCACCATGACCGGAAAGACGCGCGCGGGGATCCCCGTCTACAACGTCGCGCTGCCGCTGCTCCGCCGCGAGCTCGGGAACGATCTTCCGCTCCGCATCGTCGAGCTCGACGTGGACGTGCTCGTCGCGGCGGAGTAGTCGCCGCCGCATCCCGGTCCACGCGTCAGGCTCGACGCCCGTACCATGATGCCGTCGAGGGGCAGGATGCCACGGAGCGCGAGCGCGCGAGCAGCGCGCAAAGCGAGCCACGCGCGCGTCAGGATTGTGAGGCACGCGCCTCGCAATGGCCGAGCGCGAGACAACCATGGCTGCCACCGCACAGATCCTTTCGCTTCCGTCCCGCGTCTCCGTCGATGACCTCACGTTCGATCGCGTCACGATGAAGGACGCCGTCCGCCGCATCGTGCGGATGGCGAGACGTCACGACAAGGCGCGCTACGTCTGCACCGGGAACCTCGATCACCTCGTCCTCGCCGAGCGCGATCCCGAGTTCCGCGCCGCGTACAAGAAGGCCGACCTCGTCGTCGCCGACGGCGCGCCCGTCGTCTGGCTCTCGAAGCTCGCCGCGCGCGCGGCGGCCGGCGTCCTCCCCGAGCGCGTCGCGGGGAGCGACCTCTTCTGGGAGCTCGCGAAGGTCTCCGGCGAGGCGAACCTCCGCCTCTTCTTCCTCGGCGGGGTCGAGGGCGCGGCGGCGAAGGCGGCGGAGGAGGTGCTCCGCCGCCACCCGCGCGCGCGCATCGCCGGCACGTATTGCCCGCCGCACGCGACGTTCGCGACGTCGGAGGAGCAGGCGCGCATCAAGCGCATCGTGCGTCAGGCCGCGCCCGACGTCTTGCTCGTCGCGTTCGGCGCGCCGAAGCAGGAGAAATGGATCGCCGCGCACAAGGACGCGCTCGGCGTGCCGGTGTCGATCGGCGTCGGCGGCTCCTTCGAGATGGCGTCGGGCATGCTGAAGCGCGCGCCGCGCTGGATCCAGGACATCGGCCTCGAGTGGCTCTACCGCTTCACGCAGCAGCCGAAGCGCCTCTTCCAGCGCTACTTCGTGGACGATCTCCCGTACCTCGCCGGCGCCGCGACGCGCGCGCTCGTGCACCGGTTCAAAGGTCCGGCGCGTCTCGCGGGCTGATACCATCGCCGCGTGCTCGGGGCCTCACGACCGCTCTCCCTCTTCTTCGTCGCGCTCGTCGCCACGACGACGTCGTCGATCGCGGGGTCGAGCGCGAGCGCCTCGGCGGTGGGGGAGCCCGTCACCTTCACCGTCCTCGTGTCCGGCGAGGAGACGAGCGGCGCGGTCGCGCTGCACGAGGGGACGACCACGCTCGTCGATCCGTGCACGCCGCGCGCGCCGGGGACGTGGACGTGCACGACGAGCTTCACGACGCCCGGACCGCACGAGCTCACCGCGGTCCATGGGACGTCGACGTCCGCCGTCTTCACGCACACGGTCGAGGAGGAGGCGGCCGGCGGGTCGATCGCGTTCGTCGCGCCCGCCGCGCCGAGCGCGACCCTCGGCGAGGCGGTCACGTTCACGGTGCGCGTGAGCGGCGGAGATCCGCGGCCGAGCGGCACCGTCGCGTGGTCGCTCGTCTCGCAGCCCGCCGGCTCGCCGGAGGTGACGCTCCCCGCGCCGGCGCCCGCGCTCCCGGAGGCGGGGCCGAACGAGGTCTCGCTCACGGTCCCCCCCACCGAGCTCCGCGCCGGCGCGTACGTGCTCCGCGCGACGTACTCCGGCGACGCGAGCTACCCATCGACGCCGTCGGCCACGTTCACGAAGACGATCCTGAGGGCGCCGAGCAGCTTCGTCGTCACGCGCTCGCCGGCCGGCGCGCTCCACTACGGCGACGCCGTGACCTTCACCGCGACGTCCGGCGCGCACGCCTCCGGCGTCGTGCCCGCGGGCGGCACGGTCACGTTCACCGACGCGATCGACGGGGTCCTCGGCTCCGCCGCCGTCGACGCCGCCGGCGTCGCCGCCGTCACGCCGGCGCAGCGCCTCAGCGTCGGCGACGGGCACGTCGTGACCGCGACGTACGACGCGACGAACGATCCGAACCTCGGCCCCGGCGCCGCGGAGCTCGGGCCGTTCGCGGTCGCGCCCGCGGAGCTCGCGGTGACGCTGCTGCCCGCGAGCGTGAGCCCCTCGCGGCCCGGCCACGCGGTGACGTTCAGCGTCGCCGCGGTCCCGACCAAAGGCCACGGCCAGCCGAACGGCGTCGCGACGATCGTCGACACCTTCGACGGAACGGCGACGACGCTCTGCGGCGGCGGCGGCGCGCCTGCGTGCACGCGCACCGTGACCGGCGCCGACGACGGCGCGCTGTACTCCGTCACGACGAGCGCGCTCGCGCTCGGCACGCACGCGATCAGCGCGACGTACGACGTCGCGAACGATCCGCGCTTCGCGTTCGCCGGCGCCGTCGCCGAGAGCCCGCGCACGCACGCGGTCGATCCGACCGTGCCGTCGATCGTGATCACCTCGTCGGTGAACCCATCCGTCATCCGGCAGAGCGTCACGTTCCGCGCGATCGTGTCGGTCACGAGCGGGCCGCTCGCGACCGGCGACGTCACGTTCCAGGACGGCACCACCGTCCTCGGCGCCGCGCCGCTGACGCCGGAGTCCGCCGCGTCGTCGGCGAGCTTCAGCACGACCGCGCTCGGCGCAGGACAGCACGGCATCACCGCGCGCTTCGGCGGCGCGACCGCGACGATCGCTCATCTCGTCGTGAAGGCCTCCACGAAGACGGACCTCGTCGCGGCGCCGGACCCCGCGCCGCTCGGCGAGCCCGTCGTCCTGACCGCGCGCGTGACGTCGGGCCTCGCGGAGGCGATCGGCGGGACGGTGACGTTCAAGGACGGCGCCGTCATGATCGCGACCACGAACGTCGGCGCGGACGGCGTCGCGAGCTACGTCGCGCCGAGCCTCGCCGCCGGCGAGCACGCGCTCACGGCCGAGTACGGCGGCGACGCGGTCTTCGCGTCGAGCGCGGGCGCGCTCGCGCTCACCGTCGGAGCGACCGCGCCGCCGCCGCCGACCGTCACGCCGCCGGAGGAGCCGGTCGTCCCGAGCGACGCCGGTCCCGCGAGCGCGCCGTCGACGTCGAGCGGTGGCTGCTCCGCGGCGCCGGGGCGCGCGGGCGCGGGTCCGTCGGCGCTCGCTGCCGCCGTCGCGATCGCCGTCGCCCGCCGCCGGCGAAGGCGCGGTGCTAACCTGCGCGCGTGACGCTTCCTTTCAAGCCTCCGGTCCCGCCGATGCTGGCGAAGCTGGAGAACGAGATCCCGGAAGGGGACGAGTGGCTCTACGAGCCGAAGTGGGACGGGTTCCGCGCGATCGTCTTCAAGGACGGCGACACGGTCCAGACGCAGAGCCGTGACCTGAAGCCGCTCGATCGCTATTTCCCCGAGCTGGCGAAGCCGTTCGCGGAGCAGCTGCCGGAGCGCTGCGTGCTCGACGGCGAGATCGTCATCGCGACGGACGACCACCTCGACTTCGACGCGCTCCTCCTCCGCATCCACCCCGCCGCGTCGCGCGTCGCGATGCTCGCGGAAGAGAAGCCGGCGTCGTTCGTCGCGTGGGACCTCCTCGCGCTCGGCGACGAGGACCTCCGTGCGCTCCCGCAGCTCGAGCGCCGCGAGCGCCTCGAGGAGGTGCTCGCGCACGTGAAGGCGCCGCTCCACGTGACGCCCGCGACGCGCGACAAGGCGATCGCGCAGGACTGGTTCTCGCGCTTCGAAGGCGCGGGCCTCGACGGCGTGATGGCGAAGCCGGTCGGCGCGCCGTACCAGCCGAACAAGCGCGCGATGGTGAAGGTGAAGCACGCGCGCACCGCCGACTGCGTCGTCGCAGGCTTCCGCTGGTACAAGGAAGGGAAGGGCACACTCGTCGGCTCGCTCCTCCTCGGCCTCTACGACGGCGAGGGCGTGCTCCATCACGTCGGCATCTGCGGCTCCTTCACCCGCGCCCGCCGCGCCGAGCTCGCGCAGGAGCTCGCGCCGCTCCGCGAGGGCGCGCGCGAGGGCCACCCGTGGCAGAAGTGGGCCGAGTGGCAGGACTCCCACCACGAGGGCGGGCAGCGCCGCCCGGGCGCGACGAGCCGCTGGAACCGCGGCAAAGACCTCTCCTGGGAGCCGCTCCGCATCGAGCGCGTCGCGGAGGTGGGCTACGATCACTTGCAAGGTACACGCTTCCGCCACGCGACCCACTTCAAGCGCTGGCGCCCCGACAAGCCGACCGCCGAGTGCCGCTACGACCAGCTCGACGCGACGCCGGCGATCGAGATCCGGAAGATCTTCGGCCGCGACTGACCCAGGCCGCGTCGCGCAGGAGGAGCGCCTCCTCGATTCAGTCGCGCGGGACCGCTCGGCGCGCGTGCTCCGCGAGGAGCGCGCCGGCGAGCTCGAAGAGCGCGATCGCCGCTGAATATGCGTCGGGCGGGGCCTTCGCTGCGAGCTCCGGCGCGCTCGCGACGAGCTTCGCCACCTGATCGCTTCGCATCTCGTTCGTCCAGAGGCTCTTCGTGCCGCTCGTCTGGCCGACCGTCCACGTGAGCCGCGCCTGGTGGTTCGTCGTGGAGCGGCTTCCGTTCGGGACCTCCGGCCGGAGCGCCGCTTCGACGACGCGCGCGACGATCGCGCGCGCCTCGGCCGACGAACGCGGGAGCTCGTGCCCGCCGGCGGAGATCGATGCCTCCTCGTTCGACCAGCGCACGACGATGGTGCGCGCCGCGCCGCTGAAGCAGGCGCCGACCTCGACTTCGAGGCGGAGCTCGCCCGCGGGCGCGGTGGGGAGATCCTCTAGCCGTGCTGCCATTCCTGGATCGGATCGTAGTCCGGATCGGGCGCTTCTTCCGCGGGGCGGAGCTCCTCGGGGACGTTCTTCAGGTTCACGCGGACGCGGTACCACGCCGACGAGCGGCCGCGCATCGCGTCGACGAGGTACGCCTCGGGCGGGAGGTACTCGAGGATGGCGGCGTGCTTCGCCTTCCAGCGCTCGAGGCCCGCGAGGCCCTCCGGCTTGTGCTTCGCCTTCGCGATCGTGATGACGGGCAGCTTCGGACGCGGCGGCGGCTTCGCGCCCTTCGCGCCCTTCGCTCCTTTCGCGCGGGAGGGCGCGACGCGCGGCGCTTCGCCCGGCGCCTTGCCGAAGTGCGGCGGCCACGGCGCGTCGCCCTGGCCCTCGGTCTCGAAGCGCTCCGCGAGCTGCAAGAGCGGCTCGATCGAGTAGCTCCGCGCGTCGATCGCCGCGTGCGCGTCGCCGCGCTCGGCGAAGATCGCGGGCACCGTGCGGAGCGTGAACGACGCGGGATCGGCCGTCTTCAGGTCCTCCCACGAGAGCGGCATCGACACGCGCGCGTCCTGCGTCGGCCGCACCGAGTACGCGTTCGAGGTCGTGCGATCGCGCGCGTTCTGGTTGTAGTCGATGAAGACGCCGTGCCGCTCCTCCTTCCACCACTTGCTCGTCGCGATCTTCGGCGCGCGCCGCTCGATCTCGCGCGCGAGGCCGATCGCGGCGCGGCGCACGACCTCGAACGGCCACCGCTGCTCGATGCGCACCCAGACGTGCACGCCGCGCGAGCCGCTCGTCTTCGGCCAGCCGACGAGGCCGACGTCGGCGAGGACCTCGCGCGCCACCATCGCCACGTCGATGATCTGGCTCCACGGCACCCCCGGCACCGGGTCGAGATCGACCCGCAGCTCGTCGGGGTGGTCCATGTCCTCCGCGCGGACGGGGTGCGCGTTGAGGTCGATGCAGCCGAGGTTGATGACCCACGCGAGCTGGGCGACGTCGCGGACGACGAGCTCGTCGGCGTGACGGCCGGACGGGAACGTGAACGTCGCGACTTCCGTCCAATCCGGACGTTTCGGGGGAGCCCGCTTCTGGAAGAACGGCTCCTGATCGACGCCGTTCGGGAAGCGCTTCAGCAACATCGGGCGGCCGTAGACGCCGCGCACGGCGCCCTCCGCCACCGCGACGTAGTACTGCACGAGGTCGAGCTTCGTGATCCCGAGCTTCGGCCAGAAGAGCTTCGTCGGGTTCGTGATCGTGACCTCGCGCCCCGCGAGCTCGAGGACGGCGGGCTTCGGCGCCGCCACTACAACGCCGCGAGGTTGACGGCGGAGTGCACGAGCGCGACGTGCGACAGCGCCTGGGGGAAGTTGCCGAGCATGCGCTTCGCGGCAGGGTCGTACTCCTCGGCGAGGAGGCCCACGTCGTTGACGAGCGCCATCAGGCGATCGAAGTGCGCGCGCGCCTCCTCGTGACGGCCGAGGAGCGTGAGCACGTCGACGTACCAGAACGAGCACGCGAGGAACGCGCCCTCGCCCGGCGGCAGGCCGTCGACGCCGGGACGCGTGACGTAGCGCGCGACGAAGCCGCCGGAGAGGAGCCGCCGCTCGACGTCGAGGACGGTGCGGATGATGCGCGGATCGGTCGGCGGCAGGAAGCCGACGATCGGCAAGAAGAGGAGGCTCGCGTCGGGATCATTCGCGCCGTAGTACTGCGCGAAGCCTCCCGTCTGCGGGTTATAGCCTTGCGCGCAGACCTCGGCGTGGATCTCGTCGCGGACGGCGCGCCACCGATCGAGCGGTCCCTCGAAGCCCCAGCGCTCGATCGACTTCACCGCGCGGTCGAAGGCGACCCAGCACATGACCTTCGAGTGCACGAAGTGGCGCTTCGGTCCGCGCACCTCCCAGATGCCGTGATCGGGCTCGCGCCAGGCCTTCTCGAGGTGGAGGAGGAGCTGCCGCTCGAGCGCCCAGCCCGCTTCGTTCGGCGTCGCGGCGAGGCCGCCGAGGCGCGCCTCGTAGAGGGTGGCCGCGACCTCGCCGTAGACGTCGAGCTGCGTCTGCTCGCTCGCGAGGTTGCCGACCCGCACCGGCGCGCTCCCTTCGTAGCCGGAGAGCCACGGCAGCTCGACCTCGGTGAGCCGCCGCTCGCCCGCGATGCCGTAGAGGATCTGCAGTTGATCGGGCGCGCCCGCCGCCGCGCGGAGGAGCCAGTCGCGCCACGCGCGCGCCTCCTCGAGGTAACCGGCGCGCAGGAGCGCGTAGAGCGTGAACGTCGCGTCGCGCAGCCAGCAGAAGCGGTAGTCCCAGTTGCGGACGCCGCCGATGAGCTCCGGGAGCGAGCTCGTCGCCGCCGCGACGATGCCGCCGGTCGGCGCGAACGTGAGCGCCTTCAGCGTGATGAGCGATCGCTTCACGATCGCGGCATGCGGACCGTCGAGCGCGCAGCGGCTGCTCCACTCCTGCCAGATCGCGTCGCAGCGCGCGAGCGCGGCCTCGGGATCGAGCGTGGGGATCGGGTGCGACGCGTACGACGGGCTCCAGCGCAGCACGAAATGCGCGCGCTCGCCGGGGCGCACGACGAAGTCGGCGACGGTGCGGAGGTTCTCGCCGTGCATCGGCACGCTGGCCCACACCCGCACGAGGTCGGGGCCGGCGACGGCCTCGACCGCGCCGTCCTTGCGCGTGACCCACGGCACCGTCTTGCCGTAGTTGAAGCGCAGCGCGAGCTCCGAGCACATCGGGACCTCGCCTTCGATCCCGCTGACGATGCGGACGAGCCCCGGGCCGTCGCCGCCGACGGGCATGAAGTCGGTGAGGAGGATCCGCCCCTCCGCGCAGGTGAGCTCCGTCTCGATCGTGAGCGTGCCGTCGCGGTACGAACGACGCGCCGCGGTCGTCGGCGTCGCCGGCGCGATCTTCCAGAAGCCGTTGTCCTCGCTCCCGAGGAGCGCGGCGAAGCAGGCCTCCGAGTCGAAGCGCGGGATGCAGGCCCAGTCGATCGATCCGTCGATGCCGACGAGGGCGGCCCCTCGGCAATCGCCGAGGAGGGCGTATTCCTCGATCCGTCGCATGTGCGGTAGAGCCTAGCGCGCTACCTCGCGTCCGCGCAGCAACGGAAGCCGGTCGAATAGTCGTGGTAGTCGTGCGCGTGCGCCTTCGTGCGGTACTTGCAGCCATCGCCGTTGATGCTCGTGTCGAGGTAGTAGCCGCCCGCGAACGTGCCGTGCGCCGCCGAGGCCGGCGTGCGCACCCACTCGTGGAGGTTGCCCATCATGTCGAGCGCGCCGTACGTGTTCGTGCAGTCCTCGTGCGCGCCCGTCTTCGCGAGCGCGCCGTCGACCTGCCCGAGGCGAGGATCGTTGAGCTGATGCCAGACGCTCGCCTCGACCGACGACGGCCGCGTGCTCGCCTTCGCCGCCGCCGGCGGCTTGCCTTTGGTCTTCGGCTTCGGCTTCGGTTTCGTCGTCGCCTTCTTCGTCGTCGGCTTCGACTTCGACGTGGCCTTCTTCGCGATCGTCGCGGTCGGCTTGCCCTTCGTCTTCTTGTCCGCCTTCGCGCCCTTCTTGGCCGGCGCCGCCGCGACGCGCGCCGGATGCGGTTGCGGCGGCGCGCTCGCGAGCGCCTTCAGCCCGAACACCGCGCCGACCGCGCTGCGGCCGCTGTCGTGGCAGGCGGTCGGCCGGCGCGCGTCGCCGTACGGGAACGTCGTCTTGTCCGGGCCCACGCACGCGGTCATCCACTCGACCTCGGTGCAGAGCCGCTTGTGCGACGCGGCGCACGCGTCCTCCGCTTGGACCTCGCTGATGTAGCCCTGCGGGTACACGTCGGGCACGCTCACCGCGCGCACGGTGTGGCCGTCGACCGGGAGCCAGTGCGGGTACGGCTTCTCGTTGCCGTCGGCGTCGACCTCGACGAGCGACGCCTCCCAGCGATCGACGCACACGCGCACGTCGTCGCTCTCGACGAGGACCATCTCGGCGGGGCAGGGGCCTTCGTCGTCGGTCCCGAGCGCGATCTCGCCGGAGGTCCCCGCGTCGTCGGCCTCGTCGTCGCCCTCGTCGTCGCCGTCGCCGCCGTCCGGCTCTTCGCCCGCGTCGATGTCCGCCGGCGCGGCGTTCGCGGCGACGGTGGCGGGCGCGCGGGCGGTGCTCGCGCACGCGATGAAGACCGCGGCCGCGAGGGCGACCGTCGTTCGCACCTGCCAAGACATCGGCTCGTCTCTTAGCGTAAGGTGCTCGCGTGTCCAGGCTCTCGACGCAAGTCTTGCTCGTCCCGCTGTTGATCGCGCTCCCGCGGCTCGCCGCGGCGGACACCGCGCCGAGCGGGCTCGAAGCGATCTCGGATCACGCCGCGCGGCAGACCGCGGAGACGATCGCGTGCACCTCGCCCCCCGCGCGCCGCTACCTCCGTCACGCGCTCCGCGACATCGACGCGCGGCGATGGGGCACGGTGATGACGAGCCTCCAGGGCGACACCGTCGACCTCGTCGCGGACGCGGTCTACGCGGGCGTGCCGCTCCGCGCGTACGTCGGCGAGCCCGCCGCGACGTGCAGCGCGAACGGGCGCGCCGCGGCCCGGAGCGCGCTCGACGAGGCGGAGGAGAGCGGGATCCCGACCGAGGTCGATCGCTGCCTCGCGCGTCCGTTCCCGCAGCGCCGGCACGATCCCGCCTGCTCCCTCGCCGCCGCCGTGCGCGGCGCGCTCGACGGAGATCCCTCCGCCGCCCGCACCCACGTCGCCGATCTGGTCGCGACGATCACGTTCGACGTCATCTACACGGGCAAGGACCTCCCCGCGGCCCAGGTCGACGCGCTCTACGAGCACGTCGCGTACGCGCTGCGGCAGGTGATGCTCACGCGCGAGAACGAGGACACGATCGAGGAGGACGTCGCGCGCGCGTTCGGCGACGTCGATCTCGACGCGGTGCGCGGCTGGCAGTGCGACGACGCGGCGAAGCCCGTCGCGGGCGACGACCTCGCGACCTTCTGCGCCGCGACGCGTGCAGACTACACGCCACCGGTCGCGAAGGTCGCCGACCAGCCGGTCGATCTCGAGACGCTCGCGCGCGCGGCGAGGGCGGCGCCGGCGCCGGACCGCGACGCGAAGATCGCGGAGGCGCTCCTCGGCAAGCCGGACCCGAAGGCGGCGCCGGCGAAGATCGAGCTCGGCGATCGGACCTTCACCGCCGCGAAGCCCGCCGGCCTCGGCGACGCGATCGACGCCGCCGTCGACGTCGCGCGCCTGCGCGGCGATCTCGTGGTGCTCGTCCGCGATCAGCTCCTCGGGACCGAAGTCGCGCCGGAGCGCCTCCGCGATCTCGCCGTCGTCGCGCTCCGCCTCCGCCGCGTCGCGCACGTCCTCGACGACGCGATGGGCTCGAGCGACAGGAACGCCTACGTGCTCGGTCCGCTCGAGGTCCTGCCGACGCTCCTCCCGCGCTTCAGCGACGCGGCGGTCTCGGTGCGCGGGCCGGTGCTCCGCGCGACGTCGGGCGAGCTCCGCGCGACGGTGATCGCGGCGGAGGACGGTCACCTCCGCGAGCTCGCGACGAGCGTCGCGGCGCTGGTGGGTCCGCGCGATCGCACGAGCTGCATCGCCCCCGCCGCGGCGGGCCTCCTCGACGCGTTCGCGGCGAACGTCCCCGAGGTCCGCTCGCACGAGGACGCGTGGGCCGGCCACGAGCAGATCCGCGGCGCCGCGCGCGAGGTCGCGACGTGCACGACCGCGACGCGCGCCGATCCGGTGCTCAAGCTGAGCATCCTGCCGAGCCCCGCCCTCCGCGCGTCGTGGAACGGCGCCTACCGCAACGCGGTCGGACCGGACGGCTTCCGGCTCGTCCCGTCGCTCGACCTCCTCTCCGCGCGGATCCGCCTTACGCCGTCCTCGGCGAAGGTGCGCGCCGCCGCGATCGTCTCCGTGCTCGACCTCGCCGCGCCGCTCGCCGAGCTCGCGATGCGCGATCCCGATCTGAAGTACGACCGCCAGGCGACGTTGTGGCTCGACGCGATCCGCCCGCGCCTCGACGTCGCGTTCTCGGTCCCTTCGATCTCGAGCCACCTCTCGGTGGTCGGCGGCTTCGCGCTCCGCACCGTCGCGCCCTACCGCGGCGGCGGCGGCAAAGGCAACGACACCGCGACCTACCTCGCGGTCGGCACCCCCGGCGGCGCCGCAGCCGAGGCCTTCGCGTCATACGTCGAGTACAGCCTCGGCGCGAAGTACGTTTTCTAGTCGAGAGGGGCCAGCCCCTCTCGAGCTCTCCCCGCCGGGGCCTCTCCGCGCGCGGGGCGCGCGCTCCGCCGCCCCGGGCCCCCGAGAGGGGACGCGCGGCGTCTTCAATGCCTGTTCGGGATCAGTTGCCGCGCAGCATCGCGTGGCCTTGGAGGTAGCGGCGGAGCTCGGTCGTCGTGGTCTGCTTCTTCGTGTTCTTCGGGCGGCAGTCTTGCGCGCGCTGATCGGCGCGGCACGACTTGCTGACCCACACGCACGACTTCTTCTGCGGCGCGCCGCCGGCGTAGTCGCAGCGGAGCTTCTGGTCGCAGCCGGTGAAGCTGCACTCGTGCGAGTAGTCGTTCGCCCACCGCATCGGTGAGAACGGCGCGTTCGAGGAGGCGGCGGCGAAGAGGTTCCGCTTGCACTCGTCGAACCACGACGCGTCGCCGTTGCCGTTGCAGAAGAAGTCCGCGAGGACCTCCTTCACGTCGGCGTCGGAGGAGCGGCGGTCGATCGGGCGCGTCGACGGGAAGCCGTAGAGGCTCTCCGCCATGCCGCGCGTGCACGCCGCGTCGCCCTCGAAGTTGCAGAAGAACTTGTAGAAGCCGAGGCCGTACTGGAAGCCCGTGTCCTCGCGGGACCACACCCCGCGGTACGGCGAGTCCTGCGGCTTCATGCGGACGCACGCGCCCGCGCTGCACGTCGGCGTGAGGCCGGGGCCGAAGGAGGCGGTGTTGGCGCGCGCCTTCGTCGTGCCCGCGGGCGAGTAGCCGTCGTCGTTGAAGTACCAGCGCCCGTCGCTCATCAGCTCCTGGAAGTTCGAGCCGGTGAGGGCGGCGGAGACGGGGACCTTCCACAGCGCGGAGAGCTCCTGCGCGACGCCGGCGCCGCCGTTGCAGCCGTTGAGCGTGACGAACGGGTTGGTGTCGCGCGCGAAGTTGTCGGCGAGGATGGCGGCGTTGCCGGGCACGCTCGCGGAGAGGACGCGGTCTTCGGTGTCGACCTCGAGGAGCGCGCCGAAGGGCGAAGAGTGACCGAAGAACTCGAGGCTCGCGATGCGGGGGAAGCGATCGAGCGCCTTGACGAGCTTCGTCGCCGAGAGCGTCTGCAGGTCGGCGAGCCGCACGCCGCTCCCGAACGGCTCGTTCGTGACGAGCGTGGAGCCGGTGCGCGCGACGTCGCGCTTCGCGTCCTTCGTGACGAAGAGGACGATCTGATCGTTCGGGTAGAGCTGCGTGTAGCGCCGCGCCTTCGTCGTCGCGGAGAAGAGCGGCAGCTCGCCGAGGTGATCGGAGTTCCCGATCAGGAGCACGCGCGTCGTCTTCGCGAGGTCGATCCGTCCGGTCCGATCGAACGTCGCGACGAGCTCGTCCTCCGCCGCCTCCGTCGTCGGGTCATCGGCGTCGTCCTCGCTCGGCGCCGCGCACGCGAAGAGGGAGCCCACGGCGAGGCCAGCAACGACGATCGAGCGAAAGAAAGACATGCCAGGAAGTAGCATGTAGGAAATTGCCTACATCTGAAATCGCGCTGAAATGGGGGCATTCACGCCCGCCGCCCATCCCGCCGCCCCATCCTCCCGTCGCCCAATCCCCAGACGCTGTCGCCGCGCGCCCGCGATCCGGTGCCCACCCGCTCGCTCTGCGTTACTCGAGAGGCTGGGTGGTGCGTTCTTCGAGGGTGGCGAGGGCGGTCGTGCGGTCGATCTTCGCGGCGGTGCTGGAGGTGCCGTGGGCGAGGACGAGCGGGCGGGCGGCTTCGGGATCGAGCTTGGCCATCGCGAGGAGGGCGGCTCTTCCGAAGTCGCCGGTCGGCGAGCGCTCGTAGGTCAGCTTCGCGAACGCGAACGCCTTCGCCCTCTGTTCGCGCGCCACGTTCGTCGCCCAGCCGAGGTCGCCGAGGTAGTCGATCCAGCGATCGGTGAGCCCACCTTCCTCGAACCGCCGCGGGTAGGCCGCGAGCGCGGCGTCGATGACGTCGGGCGGGCACCAGTTGTGCGCGTCGCCGTCGGGGCGCCCGCGGACGAAGGCGTCGTCGTATTGCTTCCGCCCGCTCAGGATCTTCTCGACCGCGGCCTCGATGACGCTCGCGCGCGACGCGGTGAGGTCACGCGCCCAGTCGTGGCACTCCTCCACCGTCGGCGGCTTCGACGTGAGCGCGCTCGTCGCCGCGCGGCGCACCAGCTCGTCGGGCGATCGCTGCGCCTCGTCCGCCAACGAGCGGAGCGCGGCGTCGTTCGGGCGCGCGCGGAGGAGGCACGAGACGAGGCCGGCGCGGAGCTCCACGCTCGGCGCGTCGCGCGCGAGCTTCGTGATGCGCTCGCCGAGCTGCGCCTTGTCGCGATCGACGCGGCAGAGGATGCCGGCGAGCTCCGGCGCCGCCGCGTCGTTCGGCGGGCGCATCCCTTCGCCGATCGCGACGAGCCGCTGCGCGAGCGCCGCGTCGTCGCGGAAGAAGTCGCGATGGCGCGCGGCGTGGTACGCGCCGAACGCCGCGACGCCGGGATCGGCGTCCTCGAAGAACGCGACGAGCGTGGGCGCGTCGGCCTTCGTGACCTTCAGCGCGCGGTACGCCCGCGCCGCGTCGCAGTCGTCGTCGTAGTCGCCGATCGCGGCGGTGCACTTCGCGCGGATCTCCTTCACCGCCGCGACGAGCCGCGGCGCGTTCGCCGGATCGTGGAGGCCGACCGGCCGCGGCGCGGAGGCCTCCGGCGCCGGCGGCGCGCTCTTCCTGCACGCGACGCTCGCGAGGACGAGGGCGACGGCGACCGAAGCGACGACGCGCATCGCTCCTTCGTAGCAGGTCAATCCGCGTCGCGGCGGCCTTCGTTCACCGTCACGTCCGAGCGCGCGGCCGGGATCGCGAGGAGCTCCTCGAGCGAGCGGTCCTCGTTCGCGCCGCGCGAGATCTCGAGGAGCACGCGCTTCGCGTCGGCCGGGCTCGTCGAGCCGAGCGTCCGGGCGATCTCGGCGTCGTGCGCCTCGAGCGTCGCGAGCGCGCGCGACGACGCGACGTCTCGCTCGCGCCAGGTCGTCGACGCGCGCGCCCGGGCGCGGAGCTCGTCGCGCTCGTCGGCGAGCAGCGCGGCGACGCCCTGGCGGACGCGGACGTCCGAGTGGTGGAGGAGCGGGAGGAGGCTCGGCGCGCTCTCGGCGTGACGCGACTGCGCGAACATGTGGAGGAGGGGGCGGTGCTCGCCGGCGGAGACGCGCGCGACGTTCACCTCCGCGCCGAGGAGGTGTGTCGGCACCACCGCGTAGACGACGAGCGTGAGCGCGAGCGCGTCGAGCTGGCGGCGGAGGAGCCAGAAGAACGTCTTCTGCCGGTAGAGCTTCCACGCGACGAGCACGACGCCCGAGACGACGACGGTGGTGCCGAGGACGCCGACGATGCGGAGGTCCGAGAGGCCGCTCCGCGCGACGTGCATCGCGATGCGACGGTAGCTGCCGGCCGCGAAGCCGATGCCCTGCGCCATCCACGCGTACGCGAGGATCCGCGCCGTCTTCGCGCGCGCGTCGTACGCGAGCGGTCCCTTGAACATGACGCCGATGACGGCGGTGAGGAGGAGGAGCGCGACGGTGAGCCAGAACGCGCCCTGATGCGCGTACTCCTGCGTCGTCATGCCGGCGGGCGTCTTGCCGGTCCAGAGGTAGCCCGCGTCGAGGAGGTTCTCGACGGCGAAGAGGACGTTGAGGCCGGCGAGCGCGTTGCGCGCGACGAGGAGCGACGTCGGCGTGGCCTCGACGTCCGTCTTCGCCGCCTCGCCGCCCTTCGCGAGCCAGAGCTTCGGGCGGAAGAACGCGGTCGCGAGCGCGAGCGCTCCGAGCCAGAGGAAGACGCGGCCGAAGGAGGGGAGCGGGATCGCGCTCGCGATCGCCTCGGCGACGGCGCTCACGCCGCTCGCGACGACGGGGTTCGCGAGCGAGAGCACGCCGAGGAACATGGCGATGAGCGCGGCCGGGATCGCGATCGGGAGGATCGAGACCTCGCCGATGCGGGTCCGCGCGGTGAGGGCCTTCACGCCGCGGAGCGCCGCGCCGACGCGCGAGGGCAGCCCGATCGGACCGTTCAGCGCGGAGAGGAACGCGTCGGGGACGAAGAGCTGGCGGCGGCGGAGCGCGAGCGCGATCACGCCGACGAGCGCGACGCCGGAGGCGACGACGCCGAAGGTCGGCTCGAACGCGCAGCGCAGCGCGACGACGGCGCCGAGGACCTCGAGGATCGCGAGGCGCGCGGTGAGCACGCGCGGCTTCGCGGCGACGAACATGGCGGCGAGCACCACCGCGAAGAGGACCGCCGCGCCGTAGCCGCCCGCGGCGAACCCGTCCTCGTGCCAGAGCGTGACGTCGACCGCGATCGCGATCGCGGCGAGCATCGCGAGCTCGATCGGCCGGAACGCCCTCGGCTTCGCCGCCGCGCGGCGCGCCGCCTCGACCGACCAGCGCGGGGCGGCGCGGTAGGGCGGGCCATGGGGGTAGCTCGGCGCCGTCGCGTGCGCGCCGGGCGTCCACTCGGGTCCGGGAAACGGGTGCGCCTGCGGGCCGGCGCCCGGGCCGGGGAAGGGCGGAAAAGGACGAGTCGGCTGCATGGGACGTACGACGCGTGGGGGCGGTCCTTCATTGCCTCCACCACCGCTGGTAGGCGACCGTTCGCCCCGCTTCCGCGACCATCCAAATCGTTGATCGATTCGGAGGGCTGTGATCTAAGGGGCCTCGTGCGTTTGGTCGATGACGTGACGGCTTCTCGTAGCGAGCCCGTCCCCGAGCCGCCGAAGAGCGAGACGCGACCGGTCGCGGTCGCTCCGAACGGCGGCCCCGTGCCCTGCCTGCGGCTCTTCGCCGACGAGGTCGTCATCCATCGCACCGAGGGCCTCGGCTCGACGTTCGACAACGAGCTCGTGCCGCTGCTCGAGCTCTCGTTCGAGTACGAGGGCGTGAAGGTGCTCGCCGCGGACGAGGACGACGAGGTCATGATCGACCTCGACCGCTTCGTGCCGCGCTCGCAGGTCGACGAGGCCCGCGCGCGGCGCATGCTCGAGAGCTTCGGCGCGGTCCCGCTCGAGTGCCTCGACGACTACGCGTGCGACGCGACGGCCGACTACGTCGTGCGCTGCGAGGGCAACGTCCACGACTTCTGCGGCTTCAGCGCGTACGTCGTCCCGCAGCTCCGCGGGATGGGATGGAAGGTCGACGTCGATCCGAAGTACCCGTTCAAGGTCGTGCAGGGCGAGCCCGCGTGGCAGGCCACCGTCACGTCGGGTCCTTCGCGCGAGGGCGACGCGGAGGGCGGCGAGAAGGAGGCCCTTCGCCCCGACTGGTTCGGCATCCAGCTCGGCGTCGTCGTCGACGGCAAGCGCGTGAACCTGCTCCCCGCGCTGCTGGAGCTCCTCGAGCGCTCGAACGGCAAGCCGCTCGCGGAGCTCGCCGCGACGACGTCGCGCAAGTGCCTCGCCCTCCCGGTCGGCGACGGCCTCTACCTCCCGATCCCGGCCGAGCGCGCGCGCGCGATCCTGCGCGTGCTCGCGGAGCTCTACGACGGCACGTCACCGAAGGGCGAGCTGCGCGTCCATCCGACGCGCGCGGGCGCGGTCCTCGCGCTCGACGAGATCTTCGCGAAGAACGGCGGCGAGATCAGCTTCGGCGGCGACGCGCGCGCGCTCGCGGTGGTGGAGGAGCAGAACGCGCCCGTCGTCCGCGTCGAGCAGCCGAAGGGCCTCCAGGCGACGCTCCGCGACTACCAGATCGACGGTGTCTCGTGGCTCCAGAACCTCCGCCAGCGCGAGGTCGGCGGCATCCTCGCCGACGACATGGGGCTCGGGAAGACGCTCCAGACGATCGCGCACGTGATGGTCGAGAAGGAGGGCGGGCGCCTCACGACGCCGGCGCTCATCATCGCGCCGACGTCGCTCGTGATGAACTGGCAGCGCGAGTTCCGGAAGTTCGCGCCCGAGCTCCGCGTCCTCGTCGTGCACGGCAGCGATCGCGCCTCCGCCTACGACGGCATCCGCGACGCCGACGTCGTCGTGACGAGCTACCCCATCGTCTGCCGCGACGAAGAGAAGTTCGCGGAGTGGGAGTTCCACCTCGTCATCCTCGACGAGGCGCAGACGATCAAGAACATGAAGAGCCGCGCCCACGTCGCGTGCCGCTCCATCGTCGCGACGCACCGCCTCGCGCTCTCCGGCACCCCGGTCGAGAACCACCTCGGCGAGCTCTGGTCGCTCCTCGACTTCGTGAACCCGGGCCTCCTCGGCGACGAGCTGCACTTCAACCGCTTCTACCGCGTCCCGATCGAGCGCCTCCGCAACGAGGACCGCCTCGCCGCGCTCCGCGAACTCGTTGCACCTTACATCCTTCGCCGCAACAAGCGCGACGTCGCGAAGGAGCTCCCGAAGAAGACGGAGGTGATGCGTCCGGTCGAGCTCCACGGCCAGCAGCGCGAGCTCTACGAGTCGATCCGCGTCGCGGCGCACGCGGAGGTACGGAAGCTCATCAAGAAGAAGGGCCTCGCCGCCTCGACGATCCCGATCCTCGGCGCGCTCACGAAGCTCCGTCAGGTCTGCTGCGATCCGCGCCTCGTGCGCATGACGAACGTCGCGCTCCCGAAGGAGTCCGCGAAGTACCGCATGTTCTTCGACCTGCTCGACAAGCAGCTCGCGGGCGGCCATCGCGTCCTCGTCTTCTCGCAGTTCACGAGCATGCTCGGTCTCCTCGAGCAGGGCCTCGTCGAGCGCAAGGTGAAGTACGCGATCCTCACCGGCTCCACGGCCGATCGCGCGGAGGCGGTCGACCAGTTCGAGAAGGGCGGCGCGAAGGTCTTCTTGATCTCGCTGAAGGCAGGCGGCACGGGCCTCACCCTGACGAGCGCCGACGTGGTCATCCATTACGACCCGTGGTGGAACCCGGCCATCCAGGCGCAGGCGACGGACCGCGCCTACCGCATCGGCCAGAAGAAGCCGGTCATCAGCTACCAGCTCTTCGCCGCCGGCAGCGTCGAGGAGCGCATCCTCGGCCTCCAGCGCTCGAAGAAACACGTCGCCGACGCAATCCTAGGTCAGGGCCCCGCCGGCAACCCCCTCGGCGAAGCCGAGCTAGACATCCTCTTCGCTCCGCTCGGCGCGTAACCGCATCGCGCGCTCGTCGTGCGTCGGCGACGCGGTGCGGGCGCGGGTTGCGCTCGTCCTGCGTCGTCGTGCGTTGCGGTCCGGGCACGCGCGTCGCCCGCTCGCCCCTGCGTCGGCGATGCGGGGTCGCCCTGCGTTGTCGGCGCGGGTTGCGCGCTTCGCCTGCGTCGTCGCCGCAGGTTGCGCTCGCCTGCGTTGTCGGCGCGGGGCGGTGCGCGTGGGTTGCGCGCTCTGGGTTGGCAGTGCGGGCGCGCTTCGCTCTGCGTTGTCGGGGCGGTAGTGCGAGCGGGCGTCGTTGGGCGGCTTTGCCGAGCGTGTGGGCGTTAGCGATAGATGATGGGCGCGCGAGCGGGGATTGCGGCGGCGGGGGATGGGGAGGCGTACGACGAAGGCGGCGGTTGCGCGGCGCTTGGTGTTGGGGATGACTGGCCCTGGTACGGAGTGGTGGGGTGGGGCGTGTAGGACGGGGCGTAGCCGTAGCGGGGGGCGCGGTAGCCGTAGCCGCCGCGCGGGAGGCCGTAGTACGGCTCGTGATGGGCGTGTGGTGGGAGCAGCGCGTCGGGGGCGTTCCAGGGGCCGCCACGCGAGGGCGTTTGTGTGAGCGGCGCGTCGCCGATGAAGCCGAGCGACTTGGTGCGGCGGATGGGCTGGCCCGGCGCCTCGTCCGGCAGGACGATCTGGGCCTCCGCGTCGTAGGTCGCGTCCTCGGGCACGGTGACCTTGCTGCCTGGCGGCGCGGTGATGTGGAGCCCGTCGTCCGAGCAGCCGCACCGCACCGTCCGCGAGGTCGCCCGCGACGGCGGCGCGATCCGGTTCACGGTCTCCGCCCGCACCACCTCGCCTGGATCAGCAGCCTCCTTGTCGGCACACCCGACCGCGAAAACCACGAGCGGGGCCAGCAGCAGAGCGCGCATCCCCGGCGCTCCGTGCAATCGCCCGGCCAGCGCGGAGCCCAGGCGCTTGCCGTGCGAACCATGCTACGCGTGAACGCCGGGACCGCCGCGCCGTCGCACCTCGCAACGCCGCCGCCGCCCCCGCGCCACGGTTTCGCGGACTTGCGGCGGCGTCGCGGGCGCATGGTGAGGACCTCCGCGAGCAAGACGACCTCGCAGCGCCCCACGTGAGGACGCCGAAGCGAAGCGACTCCGTCGTGCGGGCCCAAAAAAGAAAAACGCCATGCCAAGGACGTAGCGAGCTCGCCCGAGCCTCGTCGTCGAGCGCGGCGCAGCTGAGCGGAAGAGCGGGGCTCGTGTCAGCGGCAGGTGAAGCCGTCGGCCTTCGTGGCGCGGCGGGCGAGGATGGGCATCGCGGGGCGTGGATCGTTCGGGGCGCGGAAGAGGGTGCCGGGGCCTCGCTTCAAACGTGTAAGGTACATGCGTGTAATGCGGGCATCGAGGGCGGTGAGGCGGACGAGGAACGCGGCGCCGCAGGCTTGCTGCGCGTCGTCCGGGGCGGCGGGCGGCGGTCGAGAACTGGCCGACGCAGACCTCGTTGTCCCAGAGCTCCACCTTCGACGAGCTGCCGCTCATGCGCTCGTGCCTCCGTGGAGGTGCAGTCGCCGTGCCTCCCGCCGCTCGCGCAGCGGTCCGCGCTTCAGAGCGCGTTGAGCTCGACGATCATGGGCTGGACGAGCGCCTTCATGTCCACGCCCGGATCGACCGTGAACACGTGAACGAGGACGCCGATCAGATTCGGGGCTCCGACGCAGGTGACGGAGACGGTGGTGCCGGGCCGCCCTCCGACGGCGCCGATCCGCACGCCGCCGTCGAACCATCCGCCCTGCGCCGCGGGGAAGAGGCCCTTCAGCTGCTCCGCCGCCGTCGCGAGGCACTTCGCCGCCGTGCTCGCGCGCGTGATGGAGGCGTCGTGGCTGCGGAGCTCCGGGTACGTCATCCCGTTCGGCGTCGACACCTCCACCGCCGTCTCGTTCTCGCCGAGGCTCTCGAGGCGCCGGCCGTCGACCGACGCGTCGAGCGCGAACTCGATGCCCCACGCGCCGGTCACGAGGAGCGACCCGCCGTCGAACGGGCGGCACGTCGCGTACAGCGCCGCGCCGTCGCGCTTCGAGAAGAAGGTGTTCGGCTCGTTCGCCGCCGCCGCCGCCGAGTAGCGCCCGCCCATCTTGTCGAGCGCGGCCTTCGCGTCGTTCGCGCACTGCTGCTCGCTCACGCCCTTGCGCTCCGCGACGCGCAGGTCCCATCGATCCAGGAGCGGGAGCGCGGGCGGCGCGTCGCCGCTGTCCACGGGGCCCGCGTCACCGCCCGCATCGGCGGAGGTGGGCGGCTTGATCGACTCGCCGGGACGATCGTCGATGCAGGCCGCGAGCACGAGCATGAGAGGCGCGAAGCGCATGGCGAAGAGGGTAGCCGAAACATTCTCGGGGTGAGCGTGTCATGATGAGAGGCCCGATGAAGATCGCCCTGATCTACCCGCCGCCGTGGAAGATCGCAGCCCCCGGCGAGCCGCGGTACGCGGCGGACGGGCCGCCGGAGGGCTACCGCGAGGGCGACCTCGACGCGGACTTCCACCAGACGCCGTACGGGCTCTTCGCGATCGGCGCCGAGGCGCTGCGCGCGGGGCACATGGTCAAGGTCGTCAACCTCTCGTCGTTCCCGTGGACGAAGGTCGAGGAGGTGGTCGCCGCGCTCGACGCCGACGTCTTCGGGATGTCGTGCTGGACCGCGAACCGCCGCGGCGTGCGGCTCGTCGCCGACCTCGTCAAGCAGAGGCACCCGCGCGCGACCGTCGTCGTCGGCGGCCCCCACGCCACGCCGCTCGGCCCCGAGCTGCTCTCGCACTTCGAGAGCGTCGACCTCGTGTGCACCGGCGAGAGCGACGTCACCTTCCTCGAGATCGTCCGCCGCCTCGAGCGCGGCGAGCCGCTCACGAAGATCGCCGGCACGGTGTACCGCGACGGCGGGGAGGTCGTGACCGCGCCGGAGCGCAAGAACGTCGCCGACCTCGACGCGCTCGCGTCGCCGCATCACTTCTTCGACACGCACATCTTGATGACGTCGCGCGGCTGCCCGTGGGCCTGCACCTTCTGCGGCGCGGAGACGTCGTGGGGTCGCGGCTTCCGCGCGAACTCGATCGACTACGTGCTCGACGCGATGGAGAGCGTCAGCAAGCGGCTGCCGGTGAAGATGATCCAGATCAAGGACGACACCTTCACGACGAACAAGAAGCGAGTCCTTGCATTGTGCAAGAAGATGCAGGAGCGGAAGCTCGGCTTCTTCTGGAGCTGCGATACGCGCGTCGATCTCCTCTCCGACGAGCTCCTCCGCGAGATGCGGCTCGCGGGGTGCCAGCGCCTCTCGCTCGGCGTCGAGAGCGGCTCGCAGCGCATCCTCGACCTCATCGACAAGAAGATCACGCCGAAGGAGATCCTCGCGTCGACGTTGCTCGCGAAAAAATACGGGATCAAGGTCCGCTACTACATGATGCTCGGCAACCGCGGCGAGACGCGGGAGACGTTCGCGGAGACGCTCGCCTTCCTCGACGAGGCGGCGCCGCACGAGTACGTGTTCTCGTGCCTCTCGGTGTACCCCGGCACGCGCGACTTCCACGACGCGGAGAAGGCGGGCTGGCTCGATCGCGAGCAATATTTCAGCGGCGACTTCCAGGAGCTGAAGACGCCGTTCGACGCGTCCGACGAGGACGTCGCGTGGATGAACGAGTGGTTCTTCGCGAACAAGGGGCTCCGCGTCGGCTTCCGGGACGGCGTCGCCGAGTACCGCGCCATCCTCGAGCGCCTCGGCGACTACCACGCCGCGCACATGGACCTCGGCGCCGCGCTCTACCACGAGGGCGATCTCGAAGGGGCGGAGCGCCACGTGCGGCGCGCGCTCGAGCTCGGCTATCCGTGCCCCGGCCTCGCGTACAACCACCTCGCGTGTTTCGCGAAGGCGCGCGGCGACCTCGACGCGATGATGGACCTCTTCACGACCGCGGCGAAGACCGACCCGCAGCACTGGACCCTGATCCAGAACGTGAACCGCGCGCGCGCGTGGTTCAAGGAGAGCGGCCCCGCGCGCGGGTTGCCGCTCGAGCTCGACGTCCGCCACGACTTCCAGCTCCTCGAGCGCACCGCGCAGCCCACCCTCCCGGGCCCGCTGCCGGAGGACTTCGCGGTGTGGAAGGAGACGCCGCTCAAGGGCGACGCCGCTCCGCGCTGGCTCAAGACGCCGGAGCAGGAGGGGAGCGGCAAGGGTATGGGCAAGAAGCGGCTCGACGTGGTGCGCGATTGAGCAGGCTCAGGGACCGCCGCTCTTCACGTCGCGGCCGAGCGCGTGGTCGAGGCGGATGCGGGCGAGGCGCGCGTCCACCTTCGCGTTGAGGTGCTCGAAGCGGGACTGCGCGAGCGCGGTCTCCGCGTCGATGAGCGTGGTCGAGGTGCCGCGGCCCGCGTTGAACAGCTCGCGCGCGACGCGGTAGGCCTCCTCCGCGCTCTCGAGCTGGCGCGTCGTGGTCGTCACCGCGACGTCGGCCTCGAGGACCTCCTGGTACGTCTGCGCGACCTCGATCTCGATGCCGTCGCGCACGGTCTGCTTCTGCGCGTCGAGCGCGTTCGCGCGGGCGATCGCGTCGCCCTCGGCGGGGCCGGCGGTGAGGACGTCGTTCGGCGACCAGGTGATCTGCGCGCCCGCGGTCCAGGTCGGGAACCACTCGTCGCGCTGCGGGAAGCGGCGCTGGTTCGGGTTCGCGTACGTCACGTCGCCGAAGGCGGAGAGGGAAGGGTACTTGCCGCGATCGGCGACCTTCGCGAGGCGCCGCGCGGCCTCGGCGTTCTTGTCGAGGCTCTTCAGCTCGGGGCGCGCGCCGTGCGCTTCGCTCACGAGCATCTTGAGGTCCTGCGGCGCCGCCGGCACCGGGCTGTCGAGGCTCTCGCCGGGCACGAGCGTCTCGTCCTCCTTCGCGTGCGTCGCGACGCGGACCTGGCGCTCGGTGATGAGCGCGCCGTTCTTGCCGCGCTCGACCGCGAGCTCCGCGGCGGCGACCTGCGTCTCCGCGCGGAGGACGTCGGCCTTCGACGCGTTGCCGACCTTGAACTGGTTCTCCGCGTCCTTGAGGTGCGCCTTCGCGACCGCGAGCGACTGCTCCGCGACGACGGCGGCGCTGCGGGCGCGGAGCCACGTGTAATATGCAATCTTTCCGTCGGAGTACGACTTCGCGCGCGCGGTCGCGACGTCGTGGCGGGCGGCCTCCTCCTGCTTCAGCGCGGCGGTGTAGCCCTCGTTGATCTTGAGGAAGTAGTCGCTGATCGGGACCGAGATGGTGGCCTGCGCGACCCAGTTGTCGAGGATCATCGGGAACCTGATCCCGTTGAACGACGGCGGCAAGAACCCGCTCAAGCGCGTGTATCGGCCGAGGAGGCCGACGCGCGGGACGAAGTTGTTCCGCTGGCCGTCCGCGCGCGCCTCCGCGGCCTGCGCGTTGTCCGCCGCGGCCTTCGCCTGGTAGCTCGTCGCGGCCGCGCGCTGCGCGACCTGATCGGCGGTGATGCCGCCGGCGACGGTCGTGCTGAGGTCGGGGACGCCGCTCGTCGCGCCTTGCTGGGTCACAGTGTCGCGCGGGGCTCCGGGCGCCATCGTCGGCGGCGGGGGCGAGTAGCCGGGCTGCGCCGGCGTCACGGTCGGCGCGGGGGCGGGCCCCGCGGTCGGCGGCGCGGGGGCGGGCGGCGGCGTGTACGTCGGGACCGGCGCCTGCGTCTGCGGGATCGTGTACGGCGTCGTTCCCGCGTTCTGGTTGTTCGGGTTCTGCTGCGCGGCGGCGGTCGCCGCGGTGAGCGAGCTGCCGAGGGCGAGCGCGCACGCCGCGTACGACGCGGGGCGCGTTCCAAAGCTACGCATGGGAGTCCTTTCTCGCGGGCTCTTCGATGCCGTTCGAGGGTCGGTCGTCACGGCGGCGTTTCTACTTCGCTTCTTCACAAAAACCTGGACGAAAATGCGCGGCTTCTAGAAGGATTCTGTGCACGCGATGGCATTCCAGCGGCCGGCGAGGGGCCAAACCTCGACGTATGGGACCCGCTGGGGACTGCGGCGTCTGCTGCTCTTGATGTCGGGGCCCGGCATCCCGTTGCTCTTCGCGCTGCTGCTCGGGTGTCCGCCGCCGTATCAGCCGAAGAAGCTGGAGATGGAATCGATCGGCACGACGAAGGACGTGCCGACCACGACCCTGGACGATCCCGGCGACGGCGGCGTCGTCGCGCCGAACAGCGGCACGCCGTCGCCGGGCAGCAGCGGAGGCGTCAACACGCTCTGCAGCGGCTCCGAGTTCGAGGACCTCGCCGACGCGCTTCGTTCCTGCGAGGTGCCGATGCCGAAGGCGTCCGAGGTCGGGTCGATGAGGGACAAGGTCGAGGTGAAGGTGACCGCGAGCACGTCGACGACGTCGCCGGGCGGTCGGATCGATCTCCAGATCACGCTGCGGAACAAGTCGTCGAGCGATCCGGTCACGGTCTACTTCACCGGCGACCCGTACCCGCGGTTCGACGTCGAGGCGACGGACTCGCGGGGCCGGCGCGCCGATCTCCCCGACAAGCGCTGGCCCGGCTATCCGAAGGGCATGAAGCCCGAGGCCCGGGAGACGAAGGCGTCGCGCGTGACGCTCGACAAGAACGGCACCGCGAAGGTGAAGATCTCGTGGGACGCGGTGAGGACGAAGTGGGCGCCCGACAAGGCGAGGAGCTGGGAGGGTCGCGGCTACCCCCGCGTCCCGTCGGGGCCGCTCCCGAAGGGGAAGTACTCGCTGAAGCTCATCCTCCCGATCTTCGGGGACGTCGAGGTGCCGAAGGTCCCGGTCGAGGTCTCGTGACGCTGGATCGTGCGTTACGCACAAGGTGGGTAAACCCACGTGCTGCCGGCCGACCGCTGGAAAATGAAACAACTTCGTTTTCGCGTGCTTACGTCGGGGACGTTGCGCAGTAGGCAGCTCACCTACATTGGCCTACTGGTTGCTCTCGGACCGAACATGCTCCGTCGGTCCCTCTTCGCGTCGCTCTTCTTCGTCGGCTCTCTCTCGTTCGGCGCGGGCTGCTCCGGCAGCGAGGCGGGCGACACGCCCGAGAACAAGGACGACGACTTCGCGTCGGACCAGGCGACGCTCCTCGACTTCGAGTTCGACGGGGCGCTCACGACCGACTTCTCGTGGAACGACGAGACCACGATCCAGTCGCAGCTCCTCTACACGGTGGGCCACCTGAACTGGGACAACTCGGTCGGCCGCCTCGACGCCCTCGAGCTGACGAACATCCAGAAGAAGAGCCTCGGTGGCGACAAGATCGAGATCTCCTACCACGCGAAGCTCCCGGTCGCGTGGGGCAGCAAGACGAACCTCCCGAAGACCTACGAGCTGAAGCTCCCGAAGGACGTGAGCCACGAAGGGCTCGAGGCGTTCGTCGACGCGCACAAGGACCGCTGCGTCGACCGCGGCGCGCACGACCTCGACGCCGGCAGCATGTGGTACTACTACCGTCCGCAATCGGGCGGTTGCACGTTCCAGAGCGGCGAGCTCTCGACGCCGACGGCGAAGGTCACCGTCTCGAAGCTCAACACGAAGGACAAGTACCCCGAGTACCACGAGGTCTGGAAGGACGACCGCCTCGAGGTGGTGGCGATCTTCGGCAAGTACGAGGCGACGGGCGGCGCGTGGGACGCGGGCGTCCAGGCCTTCAACGGCTTCGCGCAGAAGATGAAGGAGACGCTCGGCCCGAACAAGCTGAAGACGACGCCGGCGAACGTGGGCGATCGACCGGCGCCGGAGACGAAGGACATCACGTTCGAGGCGACGCTCCCCGACGGCAAGCAGGTGAAGGTCACCGCGCTGATGGTCGACGCGATCACGAGCGTGTGGGACGGCTTCGACGAGCGCTACGAGGAGGTCGCCGGCAGCGCGGACGTCATCGCGTACAACGGCCACGCGGGCCTGGGCCAGAACGTCCGCGCGCTCGCGCGGATGGGCAAGTGGCAGAAGCAGAAGTACCAGATCTTCTTCATGAACGGCTGCGACACGTTCGCGTACGTCGACGGCTCCCTCGCGGAGACGCGCGCCGCGATCAACAGCGACGACCCGAACGGCACGAAGTACATGGAGTTCGTGACGAACGCGATGCCGAGCTTCTTCCACTCGATGGCGGAGGCGAGCACGACCATCATCACGAGCCTCCTCGACTACCGTTCGCCGAAGACCTACGAGCAGATGTTCAAGGGCATCGACCGCGCCGAGGTCGTCCTCGTCACGGGCGAGGAGGACAACGTCTTCAAGCCAGGCATGAAGATCGGCCGCTGACGCGCCGACGGCCGCACGCTCCGGAGGGAGCGGCGGCCGTTCGTACGTCAGGCCAAGGAAGCGAGGGCGCGCTCACTTCTTCTTGTGGTGCTTGCCCTTACCGTGCCCGCCGGCGCGAAGCTCCTTCGAGATCTGCCGTACGGCCTTGGCCTCGTCTTTCGTGACGGTCCCATCCGCCGTCGCCTTGGCGACCTCGGCGTTGACCTTGGCGACCCCGGCATCGAACTTGGCGCGAAGCGCCTTCGCGTCGTCCGCCGACAGCTTCGACGCCCGCTTCTCCATCCGTTCCCGCGCCTTCGCCTGCCGCGCCGTCACCTTCTGCTGAAACGCCGCCGCCGGCATCGGAAAGCTCGCCCCACCTTTGTGCTCCCCCGCCATCGCCGGCGCCGCCGCAAGGAGGGTAGAGATCGCAAGAACCGCAGCCGTGATCGTGGAACGCATCGTCATCCTGTTCTTTCTGTCGAGGAAGTGGGGGCCCGTCCTGTCAGGCCTGGGAAGATAGACGGCCCTCCCAATCGCTCGATAGGTCGGTTTACCGTTCTTTACGGGCCGCGAAGTGCTGCGCCGCGACGATTCGGAGCTGCTGTGTCGCACGGGCCCAATCGCGCACCGCGGGCTGCAGCTCCGGCGCTTCGGTTTGGTAGGTTACAACCTGAGCTGCGATGAGATCGAGGCGCTCTTCCACTGTGAGGGTGGGCGGAAGGGGGGCGACGCCGTGTTTGCCGCGCGCATCCATACGCCCAAGCGATACGGAGAGGCTGATACGACGCCCCTCGGCCCGAGGCGAGCAAGCGCCGCCCCAGTGAAGAACATTCGCGTTCCAGACGACGGTTGTGCCTGCCGTCACCGGCACGGCGCGCACGGAGGCCAGCGGCGCGTCCGTCGAGTCGAGGGCGTTCGGGTAGTGCGGATCTTCGTCGAGCGGGACCACATGCATACACGCGCGCTCTGCGGTGACGTCGGAGAGCGCCGTCCACGCCGTGAGCAGCTCGGGCGCTTCGCGGTCGAGGAGGACCGAGCCGCCTCCGCGATGCGGCTTCCAACCACGCTCCCCCGGCGCGATCGACCAGGCCCAGGCGTCTTCGAGGAGCTCGTACGTATGGCCGAGAAGGAGGCTCACGGTACGTTCGATCTCGCGGGCATGGCGCCACACGTCGTCGAGCATGAAGACGAACACCGGCGGCCACCGCGCGGCATGCAAAGTCTCCATCGCGCGGCACAGGCTACGCGCTCGCGCGCTCGTGAGCGCGCCGGCAATGACGGCATATCCCTCGGTTCTCAGCCACGTCAGCTCCTGCGTGTCCGCGGCCGGGCAGGCGTCGTCGGCTCCTGTTCCGTCCATCAGCTCCGTGAACGCCGCTGCGAGCTCACGGGGGGAGCGAAGAAGCTCGGGCGCGAGCGAACGCATCATCGGAAGATAGCGAGGCTGGTCGCCTGGTTGCTACCCAGTGGGCGTTGAGCTACAAGCTTGGTGAATGAGATGCGAGCCGCTCGCATCTGGAGATGGAGATGAGCGCCGAACCGAAGGCCCCGAGCGAGATCGAGACGCCATCCGCGGCGTCAGCGAGGGAGCGTCGTCCCTACCATCCTCCGAAGCTTCGTTGTCTGGGTTCTGTTCGAGACCTCACTTATGGAACCGGCGAGATGTTCCCCGACTTCTCGGGTGGTCCGGCTGGGGCCATGGCCGCGCCGATGTGACCGAGGCGCCGTACCTCGTCTTCTCCAGCCGCCTCTGTCGCAGCGAGCGCCTCACGGACGTCGTCCGCGGCGGTATGATCCCGCCGAATCCGGACGTGTATGCGGCCTACGCGAGGTGGTCGCTTCTCGTCGACCATGAAGCGACGCCGTATCGCGGCGTCGTGTCGACGCTCGTCGAGTCGAACGGGGCGCCGTCGAATGCAGAGCCAGACGTTCCGGTGCCCGCCGATGAAGAAAGCGCGGCACGCGCGCTGCGCCAGAGCCTCGAGGCGGCGGTTCAGGCGTCGATGGGCGATGCGCGCCGGGTCGCGGTGTCCACCGGCGGCGGTCTCGACTCCGGCGTTCTCCTTGCGCTCGCCGTGCACGTCGCGCGGAGAGCGAAGAAGGAGGTCGTCGCCGTCGCGCTCGACTTCGGCGGCGCTGGCGATGATCGACCTTACCTCGCGGATCTCGAGCGCGAGCTCTCTTGCGAAGTCGTGCGCGTTCCGCCCGAGCGCGGTGCCGACCACGTTGCGTTGCTCGACGGCGTCGACGCAGCGCCCTTCTATTGCCCGACAGGGCCGATGGAAGCGGCCGTGATGGAGCACGCCCGTGCCGCCGGCGCGGAGCGTGTGCTGACGGGAGCCGGCGGGGATCAGCTCTTCGACGGGCGCGCGACCGATCTGGCAAGCTTCCTCCGTCGCGGTCACGTCCTCGAGGGGATTCGGCGGGCGCAAACGCTTCGTGGCTTCGAGCAGCCACGCTCTCCGATCGTTACCTGGCTCGTGCGCCCGCTCCTCGCGAGCCTCCTTCCGCCTTCGATCCGAGCTCGCCGCGCGGGACGGTCGAGCGGTTTCGTCCCGGCGTGGGCAGGCCCCGCGCTCGAGGACCTGGAGGCGAGGCGGCGCCGTCAGACGACGGCCATGCTGGAGAAGTGCCTTCCCGATCTACGGCCATTCGAGGATCGGATCTTCGTCGCGCAACGTGTTCAGTTCGCGTGGCTTCGTCATCAACAGACGCTGACGAGCGGCATTCGTAGAGTCGACCCGTTCCTGCGCCCAGACCTCGTGCAACGGGTCCGCTCCCTCCCGCGCGAATGGCTCCTCCATGGCGGCATTCGACGAGGTCTCTTGCGCGCCGCCGTCCGCGATCTGATCCCGGCCTCGTTGGCTCGTCGTGAGGACAAGGCCTCCGTCGAGCCTGCGCTCGTCCGTTTCCTCCGCGCCATCGGAGGGCGCGCGGCGCTGCGACCATATGCGTCCGTCGACGTGCTCGCTTCGCTCGGTGTCGTCGACCGCGCTCGCTTCGCCGCGGCCTACGAGGCCTTCGTCGACCAACCCGCGCATCCGGCTGGATGGCTCGGCGCGTGGTGTGTCCTCGCGCTCGAGCGCTTCGCGAGGACCGCGTGAGCGTGCGGTGGTTGGCTCATCACGAAGTCGACGGAGCGCTCGCCTTCCGCATAGGAGCGACCGGATCCGACGGGCTCGTGGCCGAGTGGATGGGGATCGGCCGACTCGTCTCCGATCGGGCGGGGTGCAACGCGCGCTTCGAACCCGAGCCGGGGGCTTCGCCGGAGCTGCTGGCGAAGGTCGAACGTGGCGGTGCCGCGATGCTGCTCCGTCATCTCTCCGGCGGCCTTGCGCTGCACGGCGCGTGCGTCGCGATCGGTCGACGCTCGGTCCTCCTGACCGGCCAGAGCGGAGCGGGCAAATCCACGCTCGCGGCCTGGCTCGTCGCGCGCACGTCCGACGCGGAGCTCGTGAGCGACGATCTCACGCCCCTCGAGCTCGACGAACGAGGGTGGGCTGCGCTTCCTCTGGAGCGCGATCATTGGCTCGACGCGGTCGCGGTTGAGGCGCTCGGGAGCGCGTCGATGGAGTCCGCGAACAAGCGGCCGTTTCCGGCGCCCCGTTCGGCGCGCGGGGCGACACACCTCGCCGCCATCGTCTCGCTCGAGTTCGCCGACGCCGACGCGCCGATCTTGTCGACCGTGAGCGGCGTCGAGGGACTCCACATCCTCTTGAAGCAATCGGTCCGCTTCGCGATCGACGAGCCTGAGCGACATCGTCGCGAGCTGGACGTGCTCGTCGCGCTCGCCTCGGACGTCGCCATCCTCCGTCTCTCGCGACGCCGGGACCTCTCGGCACTGAGTCACGCCGGCGAAAGGCTTGAGACGTGGCTGCGAACGGGTAGGGTCGATCAGCCATGAACGTGCCCGAGACCATCGACGCCGCGACCTCGGTAGAGGCATCGGACAACGTGTACGCGAGGCGTTTCGGCGACGAGCTGATCCTCCTTCATTTCGGGCGTGGTGAGTACTACGGGCTCGACCCCGTCGGTGCGTGCATATGGGAACGCTGCGCTGCCGGTGAGACGCTTGGCGACATAGCGCGCGAGGTCGTGCGATCGTTCGACGTCGACTACCGGCAGGCGCTCGCGGACGTCGTGGCGCTCGTGGGCGAGCTGCGAACGGCAGGATTGGTCAAGGAGCGTTGATGCCACGGGATGTCGCGCTCGACATGGTTTCTGGTATATAGCTCTCATGAAGTCCCTTCGCTTGATCATCGGGGCGTCCGTTGCGCTCTCCGCGAGCATGGCTCTGCTCGTCGCTTGCGGCGATGACGCAGGCCTCGTCCTCGACGTCGTAGACTCCGGTACCGACGGAACGGTAGCGGACGTGAACCGTCCAGACGCGGTGGGCGATGTCGACGTGCCCGACGTCGACGTGCCCGACGCCGACACGCCCGACGTCGACGTGCCCGACGCGGACGCGGGAGTGGACGACGGCGGGCCGACGTTCTTCGATGCGGCGACGTTCGATGCGGGTCCCGACGCCGGGTTCGTGCCTGACTCGGGGGGAGCCGCGGTCCAGCTCGGGGAGGTCTTCTGCAGTACCGTCGCGCGTTGCTGCTTCGGCGACGCCACCCTCCAGCAGGGAGCTCCGCTTCCGGGCGGCGGCACCTACAACCGCCAAAAGTGCCTGAACAACTACGCGAACAACGGGTTCGAGCAAGCGAGCAACGGCTCGGCGGTGAATCCGAACCACGTCATCGTCAGTCAGACCAACAGCGCGGACTGCGCGCAAAAGCTCGAGGCGCTGACCTGCAACGTCGGGTTCGACGAGTTCAAGGCGGTCCGAGCTGCCTGCTATGGTGCGCTCCTCGGCACTCAAGGGCCGGAGCAATCGTGCTCCGTCAGCGCCGAGTGCCAAGCCGGTCTCTTCTGCAACAACCCGACGAACGGCAACGATACGGGTAAGTGCGAGCTCGTTCGCGCGACGGGCGCGAACTGCGGCGACTTCACGACCAACGCCAATACCTCTCAGCACGCCTGCTCGTATCGCTACAGCGGTGACCCGCCTCGCTACTGCGAGTGGTTTGACTTTACCGAGCTCAAGGCGCTCCCTCCCGCGGAGTGGAAGTGCAGGGACGCGAAGCCGAACGGCTCCGACTGCGTCTCTTCGGCCTGGTGCTCGGCCGGTATCTGCAACTTCGACACAGCGAAGTGCGAGACTCCGACGACGTACTTTACCACGGACGACTGCTCCCAATACCGGACGCCCTAGATCGCGCGGGTCATGCGAGAGCCTCTGGCGCGAGCGGACGAGGCGCTCGTGAGAGTTCTGCGCGGCGACGTGCCGGCCTGGCTCGACGACGTCCACGCTCTCTTCGTCCGCGCGGAGGTGCATGGTCTTGCGGGGGTCGTGGACGCGAAGCTGCGAGGACGGCCCGAGCTCGACGAGTCGCTCCGCGACGTTCGGCTTCGCGAGCTGGCACGGGCGCTCGACCACGCAGCTCATCTCGATCTCCTCCACCGTATCGATCACGCGTTGGTGAGCGCGGGCATCGGCGCGATCGCGCTGAAGGGCGCCCTCCTGGCCGAGAGGCTGTATGCCACGCCGTCGTCTCGGGTAACGAGTGACGTCGACCTCCTGGTCGCCGAAGCCGACACTCTTGCTGCGATCGAAGCGCTGTCCACGATCGGGTACTCGCACGACGACAACGAGACCGAGCGGCGCTATCGGCGCGAGCATCACCACCTCCACCTCTCGCATGCGGCGTCGCTTCCGCTCGAGCTCCACTTCCACGCGTATCGTGGTTTTGGCTCGACGTTGCGGAGCGAGCCGCTTCTGCGCCGGAAGGAGCGTGTTCGCGATTTCGAGGCTATCGGCGTGCTGTCCGCCTCGGACGAGCTCGCTTACCTTGCCGTGCACGCGGCCGCTCATCGGTTTGGGCGCATCGCCTGGCTCTACGAGCTCGCCCTCCTCGTTGGCCGAATGTCGGGCGAGGAGGTCGCCCTCGCAGCTCGTCACGCGGCCGATGCCGGGTATCGCCGGGTGGTCGGCTTCGCGGCGGATCTCCTCGTCGACGTGTTGGGAGTCGATCCTGCGCGCGTCGCGCCTCTGCGACGACTCGGGAGCTCACGAGGGCGTGTTGCTCGTGCCCTCGTGCGCGAACCCGCGCATCCGCGTATGCGCTCGCTGTCACGCTTCGTCTATTCGCTCGCGCTCTGCGACGATCCCGCCTCGACTGTGCGCTACGCGAGACGAGCGGTGCTCGGATACATCACCGCGCGTAGCGCATGACGAGCTCGCGCACCTGCCGCGCGAGCGAGGCGCGCGGGTGTTTCGGGAACGCTGCCGCCGTCCGCTCCTCGATGTCGTGGAGAGATGCGGTGCCATCCATCGCGGAGAGGACGAACGACGCGAGCGCCGCGCGCGGGCCACGCTCGGGGGCGAAGGACGAGGACGCCTTGCGCAACGTCTCGATCCCGACAGGCATACCGAAGAAGCTGGCCTGACGGAGCGCGATCTCCTTGCGGTCGACGTCGGTCGCGCTGACGTTCCAGGCCCATTGCACCGCTTGCTCGTCGACACGGAGCGTCACTTCGATCCGAGCACCGCGCGCGACGCGGATCGGGCGGAGGAGCGGCAAGACGGTGCGTGGGTACGCCATCGTCGTTCCCGGGCGGTTCTCGTACTCGATGTCATCGTCGACGCGGGCCTTGAACCAGACGACGAGGCCGTGCATCTCGGCGTCGCGCGTGGCCTCGAGCGCCACCGTGCCCGCGATGACGCCTCCTTGCCATGACCCATAGTCGACCGCACCCCAGGACGTGGAGGTGGTCACGACGTCGCTCGCGGTCACCTGCAAGAGATCGCGTTCGGAGTGCCGGGTATTGAGGGTCGAGAAGAGCGCGGCCTCGCCGCGAAAGCCGAGGCGCTCGAAGCTCTGGGCCGTCAGCGAGAGACGATGCTGGAGCTCGAAGGACTCGAAACCGGCCACGAAGAACTCGTCGGCGACGGGGAACATCACGCCTCCGGGGCGCAGGAAGCGCGCGCGTGCGTCGCGTACGATCTCCGCGTGCTGGTCGTGCAACGCGAAGGCGCCGCGCAAGTCGGATACTACGACGTCGGCCTTCTCCGAGAGCTCGACGTCGAACGAGCTCGCGGCGTGAACGTGGATCTTCGACGCGAGCCCGTTCTCGGCCGCCAGGTCGCGAAGGAGATGGACTGCAGGATTGATCTCGATCGCATGAACGGCGCGCGCGCCGAGGCGCGCCGCGATTAGCGCCGCGATGCCTGTACCGGATCCGATGTCGACGACGACGGAGTCTGCGGTCACACGTCGCGACAGGGCGCGAGCGTAGGCGTCCATCCGGACACCGTCCCGCATCATCGCGGCATAGCTCAAGACCGAATACATCGCTCGAGTAGACCAGAATGGTCCTAGCATCGCGAGGTTGTCTCCGGTGGACGTCGCTCACTCGCGGTTGAGTCTCCGGAACCTACTCGTTCTCGTTCGCAGTTGTACGACTGCGAGGACACGGCGTCTCCTTCTCCTGCTCTTACTCCTCTGCCTTGGCGCGCGCTTCGGCCTCGTCGGCGTCGCTGTCGCTGTCTCGGCGCAGCGCTACGACGTCGCCGGCATCGTCAGCGTCGCGGCCGTCGCGCTCGGCTTCGCCCAACGGATCGCCGTCTCGCACCTCCGCGTCGCGATCGAGTGTGACGCGCTCGTGCACGTCGCTCGACGTCTTCTCGGGTCCGACCTATTCGAGACGTCCGAGTTCGCATTGCGGCTCGCGGTCGAGAACGGGATCTGGGACATCCAGGAGTTGCTCCTCATGGCGCCGAGCGCGATCGCCGATGCGATCGTGACGCTCGGTTTGCTGCCCGTCCTCGGGGCGGTCGTTCCACCGCGGTTACTCGCGCTGGCCGTCGTCGCGCTCGTCGTCGTGTTCGGTGCGAGCCTTGCGTTTCGGCGCACGGCCTTCCGTCTCCATGCCGAGACGATGGAGGCTCGCATGAAGGTCGCCGACACCTTCTCGCTTGCGGTCGAAGGACGGCTAGAGATGGTCGCGATGGGCGCGGAGGAGCGCTTCGAGGAACGGTTCGCTCGTGACATCGCCGAGTACGCCCGCCGGAACCGCCGCAGCGCATTCGGGACACTCACGATCGGTCGTGCACCGCTCGTCGCAGCGGCAATGCTGATCGCCCTCGTCATCTTGCTCGACGTCGGCACACGCGCTGCGCTGACGGAGGCGCTCGCGCGCTGGGCGCTGCTGCTCGGCGCTTCGTTGCCGTCGCTGCTCGGCGTTTCGCTCGGGGTTCAAGGGCTCCTTCGTGGGAGCGCGAAGGTCCAGCCGCTTGCGGAGGTGATGTCCAGCCGACTGCGCGAGCCAGGCGGGACGCAGACGCCGGTGCTCCCGGCCGCTGTGCGCGTCGACGCGCTGAGCTTTGCGTACGGCGGTGCGAGCGCTCCGCCGCTCCTTCGTGACCTCTCGTTCGAGTGGAGCCCGGGGCGCGTCCTCCTCCTCAGCGGTCCCAACGGATCGGGCAAGAGCACGGTCCTCCGTCTCCTGCTCGGACTGCGACGGCCGACGTCCGGTTCCATCCGCGTCGATGGCACCGATCTCGCGCGCCTCGATCTGCGCGCGCTCCGCGAGCAGGTCGTCTTCCTTCCGCAGCGGCCCTACCTCGGCGAGAGCCACGTCAGCGTTCGCGCCGCGCTCCTCTTCGGGCGCACGGCAAAGACGGATCGAGAGTGCGAGGTCGCGCTCGAGCGGGTCAAGCTCGACCTCGGCGCGCGTCCGCTCGATCGAAGGCTCACTGAGCTCTCGGGTGGGCAGAGGCAGCGTCTCGCGCTCGCGCGTGTGCTGCTTCAGGACGCGCAGGCGTTCTTGCTCGACGAGCCGGACGCAAACCTCGACCGGGCAGGTGTGCATCTCGTGATGGCGCTCGTTCGTGAGCTGGCGGAGGAAGGAAAGCTCGTCGCGATGGCGGCCCACTCGACCGAGCTCGCCGAGGTTGCCGACGAGATCGTTGCGGTCAAGGCGCCGGGCGGGTGACAGCGCGGCGCGTGACGGCGATAACCGCTGGTCGTGTGACACCGTCGAACGGGGAGCGCGAGAGCGTGGCGAGGTTCAAGCCGGTCCGGGCATAGAAAGGAGCGAGTCGATCGCCGCATCGACGAGGATCGGACGTCTGGGGAATCCCTGCAAGGTGCTACGTTGGGCAGACCACGCGATGGCGACGGCGCCGCTCCTCAGCGTTGGAATCCCGTTCCTCGACGAGGAGCGCCTGCTCGCGGCTGCGATCCGCAGCGTGCTCGCGCAGACGATGTCGGACTTCGAGTTGCTCGTCATCGACGACGGCTCGACGGATCGCTCGTTGGAGATCGCCCGCGGTTTCGCCGATCCTCGCATCATCGTGCGCTCCGATGGCCGGAGGAGGCACCTCGCGACTCGACTCAATGAGGTCACGCGGCACGCGCGCGGGCGCTACGTGGCCCGGATGGACGCTGACGACGTCGCGCATCCGCGACGTTTCGAGGAGCAGCTCCGGCTGCTCGAGCGCGACCCTGCGTGCGACGCAGTCGGGACCTGGGCTGGCATGATCGACGAGCACGCGGAGCCTCTGGCGATAATCGAAGCGTCGGAGCACGGCCTCACTCCGCGGCGCGTTCTCGAGCATGGGGTCATGCCGCACCCAACGCTCCTCGCTCGCCGCGAGTGGTTTCTCGCCCATCCCTACGACGAGACGCTCACGCGGACGGAGGATCGAGAGCTCTGGTGCCGTACCGCGGCACGGACGCGTTTCGCGATCGTGCCGTCGCCGCTCTACGTTCTTCGTGTCCGACCGACCGAGCCGTCGTTCGTCTCCGACTACGTCGAGACACAGCGGCAGAACTGCGTGCTGTTTCGTCGGTACGGCCCGCAGATGATCGGGCGCACCGGCACCGCGCGCGCGTGGTTGAGCGCGCATGGCAAGTCTCTGGTGACGCGCGCGGCCGTCGCGCTCGGAGCCGGCGACCGTCTGGTTCGCCGCCGCGGGCGTGCACCGACGGCGCCGGAGCGCGCGCTCATCGACGAAGCGGTGGCGGCAGCGCGCGGGTGACGGGCGTCACGGCGTCTCCACCTTCGGGCACTCCTGGTCGAAGTGAGCCGGGTTCACCGTGACCTGCTCGGGCGCTCCGTAGGCCGCGACTAGCGCGAAGTGCTCGTAGCCGCATGGGGTCACGGTGAGCGGTTTTACGCCGTCTTTTCGGAGCTTGGTGCCGCGTTCGATCTGTTCGGTGCGGGCTTCGCTTGGGTGCATGCCTGGCGTCGTGCCGTCGGCGCGGAGGAGGGAGATGAGCCAGGCGATGGCGATGAAGCCGCCGAATGCCTTCTGTGCCTTTGGGATGGCTGGCTTCGTTTCGCCGTTCTTCGTCGTGCGGATCCATGGGGTCAGGACCACGTCGGCGAGGAAGAGCGCGAAGATCACGAAGCCCCCTAGCAGGGCGCGCTCTGCATGGTGTGCCGGGGCGCCGTCGCGGGCGTTGCCGATGGAGAGGAACGCTAGCTGCGCGAACGCCGCGAGGAGGGGGAGGCCCCAGCGGCGGCGGACCTGTCGATCGACGAAGGCGAGCGGTGAGAGCACGAGGGCCGGGAGCGTGACCTCCGGGCGCACCGCGAAGAGGAGCTTCGGATAGAAGAACAGCGCCGACGCCCAGCTCGTCGCGCCGTCGCCGATCGCGCGCTTGTAGGTCGAGACGCGGCGGAAGAAATGGAGCGGGCCGTCGTGCGCGTGCGCGTTCCATGCCATCCACATGAGCGGGCCCGCCACGCAGAGGGCGACGGCGGCGACGATGAGACGCGGGCGCTTCGGCGAACGCCGGAGCGTGACGCCGACCCAGATCGCCGCGACCGCCGCCGCCGGCCACGCCTCGTAGCGCGAGAGACACGCCGCGAAGAGCGCGGCGCCGAAGCCGAGCGGCGCGGCCTCGCGAAGGGCGGTCTTCGCTGTCTTCTCGCGCGCGAGGTCCGTCGGCGAGGCGCCGTCGCGCGCGCGCGCGGCCACCGTCGCGAGCCCCAGCACGCCCGCAGCGGTGAGCGCCGCGGTGAAGGACTCGGGCACCGTCGTCGCGCCGGACCACAGCATCCACGGCGTCCCGAGCGCGAAGACGAGCGCGACGAACGCGCGCGGCCACGGGACGCCGGAGAGGCGCAGCGCGACGAAGGGGAGAGGCGCGGCGAGGCTCGAGAACAGGATCGAGAGGGCGCGCGCGGTGGCGAGGTCGCGGCCGAGGAGCTTCATCCCGAGGCCGAGGATCCAGAACGGGAAGGGGAGCCAGCTCGTGCCGCTCGGGTCGAGACGCGCGTGATGGGCGAAGCCCTGCGCGATGACGACGCGCGAGAAGTCGTCGTCGGAGATGTGGTCGAACCCGAGGTTCCGCAGCCACGCGCACGCAAAGGCGTGAAGGAGCGCGATCGCACACGCCGCGAGGAGGAGCGAGCGCGTGCTCGCCGCCGGCGATTCGACGATGCGCTCGGGCCCCGGCTCGGCGATCGCGGCTCCCTCCGGTGCGGCCGCGGCTGCGTTCGGCCGACCGTCGTCGTGACGCGGCCGCGCCTTCTTCCGCGCCGCCATCGCGTGAACGCGCGCTCAGGGCGTGGGCGCCGGCTCGGTCGGGGTCGGGGCCTGCTCGGGAGCGGGCGTGGGCTCGGGCGCCGGGGCCTGCTCGGGGGCGGGCGCCTGCTCGGGGGCGGGTGCGGGCGCCGGTTCGCCCGGGGGCGCGCTGCTCGGAGCGGCCGAGTCCGCCGGTGGGGCTTCCCTCTTCTTGAGCTCGCCCTTGTCCTTCTTGCGGCCGGCTTCCATGGCGACCTTTGCCTTGAGGGCGCGGTCGCCGGCGCTCGACATGTAGGCGAGAGAGACGCTCGTGAGCATGAAGATGGCCGCGGCGATGGCGGTCATGCGCGTGAGGATGTTGCCGGCGCCGCGGCCGCCGAAGACCTGCGTCGTCGCTCCGCCGAACGCTGCGCCCATGCCGCCGCCCTTGCCCTGCTGCAGGAGGACGACGCCGATGACGATCAGGCAGACGAAGACGTGGACGAAGCTGATGAAGGTCTGGAGCATGGGTCTTCGGTGTGGCGCGGGGTGCAGGGGCAGAGCCCCGCGTGACTCAGGATGCCGCGGAGGGCTGCGCGGCCCGTGCGATAGCACTGAACGAGCCGGCGTCCAAGCTCGCTCCGCCGACGAGGGCGCCGTCGACGTTCGGACAGCCCAGGAGCGCGGCCGCGTTGTCCGCCTTCACCGAGCCGCCGTAGAGGATGCGCGTCTTCGTCGCGAGCTCCGGCGACTTCTTGGTCAGCCACTCGCGGATCGCGGCGTGGACCTCCTCCGCTTCCGCCGGGCCCGCCGTCTTGCCGGTGCCGATCGCCCAGACCGGCTCGTACGCGATCGCGACGGCCTCCTTCGCCTGCGCGATGACGTCCAGGAACGCGTCGACCTGCTGCTTCACCACGCGGAGCGTCTCGCCGCCCTCGCGCTGCTGCAACGTCTCGCCGACGCAGATGATGGGGAGGAGCCCGGCGCCGAGCGCGGCGGCGGCCTTCTCGGCGACGAACGCGTCGGTCTCGGCGAAATACTGGCGGCGCTCGCTATGGCCGACGATGACCCAGGTGCAGCCGCAGTCCTTGAGGAAGGGGGCGCTGACCTCGCCCGTGAAGGCGCCTTCGTTCTTGGGGTAGAGGTTCTGCGCCGCGAGCCCGACCTTGGAGTGCTCGAGCTCGCTCGCGACGGCGGCGAGGACGGTGAAGGGGGGCGCGATGACGACGTCGACCTTCGGCAGGTCCTTCGCGAACGCGATGACCTCCTGGGCGAGCTCGATGCCCGCCTGGGAGCCCTTGAACATCTTCCAGTTGCCCGCGATGAGCGGCCTGCGTGCGGCGTTCATTGAGCGTTCCGACGCAGAACCTCGATCCCGGGCAGCTTCTTCCCCTCGATCAGCTCGAGAGAGGCGCCGCCGCCGGTCGAGATGTGCTTCATCTTCTTCGCCACGTCGCCGGGGGCTTCCTTCACCGCCGCCGCGCTGTCGCCGCCGCCGACGACCGTGAACGCGCTCGAGTCCGCCATCGCCTTCGCGATCGCGAACGTGCCCGCCGCGAACGGCGCCTTCTCGAAGAGGCCCATCGGTCCGTTCCAGAGCACCGTCTTCGCCTTCGCGACGAGGGCCGAGAACGCCTCGATCGACTTCGGGCCGATGTCGAGCGCCATGTGGCCCTCCGGCACGGCGTCCGCGGAGACGGCGCGGCCCTCGGCGGCCTCGAGGCTCTGCGCCACGACGACGTCGGTGGGGAGCGCGACCTCGACCTTCTTCTCTTTGGCCTTCTCGAGGATCGTGCGCGCGAGGGCGAGCTTGTCCTCCTCGATCTTCGACTTCTGGAGGTTCTTGCCCTGCGCGGCGAGGAAGGTGTTGGCCATCGCGCCGCCGATGACGAGCGCGTCCACCTTTTCGATGAGATTGTCGAGGACGGCGATTTTGTCCGAAACCTTGGCTCCCCCGAGAATAGCGACGAACGGCTTGTCCGGCGCGGTGATGACCTTGCCGAGGGCCGCGATCTCCTTCTCGAGGAGGAAGCCGCAGCCGCGCTCGCGCATGCTCTTCGGGAGCGCGTGCACCGAGGCGTGGGCGCGATGGACCGCGCCGAACGCGTCGCAGACGTAGACGTCGGCGAGCTCGGCGAGCTTCGCCGCGAACGTCTCGTCGTCCTTCTCTTCCTCCGCGTGGAAGCGGAGGTTCTCGAGGAGGCAGACCTGGCCGCCGCGGAGGTCGTAGACGACCTTCTTCGGCGCGTCGCCGATGCAGTCCTCCGGCATGTGCACCTCGACGCCGAGGAGCTCCGCGAGGCGCGCGCCGACCGGCTCGAGCGAGAGCTTCGGATCGGGCCCCTTCTTTGGGCGGCCGAGGTGGCTCGCGAGGATGACGCGCGCGCCGCGCTCGATCGCGTGCTTGATCGTGGGGAGCGCCTCCGTGATGCGCGCGTCGTCGGTGATGACCTGCTTGCCGTCCTTCTCTTCGAGCGGGACGTTGAAGTCACAGCGGATGAAGACGCGCTTGTTCTCGATCGGGAGCTCCCGGATCGGCGTGATGCGATCGAGCGTGGTCATGGAGGTCCTCCTCGATCAGAGCTTGCCGCCGACGAGCTGCGCGAGCTCGATCATGCGGTTCGAGAAGCCCCACTCGTTGTCGTACCAGGAGAAGACCTTCGCGAAGTTGTCGCCCATGACCTGGGTGACGGTCGCGTCGAAGATCGAGGAGCGCGGATCGCCGATGTAGTCGGACGAGACGAGCTGCTCCTCGGTGTAGCCGAGGATGCCCTTGAGCGGGCCGTCGGCCGCCGCCTTCATCGCCGCGTGGATGGCGTCCTTCGTGAGCGCTTTCTCGGTCTCGAAGGTGAGGTCGACGAGGGAGACGTCCATCGTCGGCACGCGCACCGCCTGGCCGTCGAACTTGCCCTTCAGCGCGGGGATGACCTCGCTGAGCGCCTTCGCCGCGCCGGTCGACGACGGGATCATGTTCTGCGCCGCCGCGCGCGCACGGCGGAGGTCGCCCTTGCGGTGCGGGATGTCGAGGACGGCCTGGTCGTTCGTGTACGAGTGGATCGTCGTCATGAGGCCGCGCTTGATCCCGAAGCTGTCGTTCAGGACCTTCGCGACCGGCGCGAGGCAGTTCGTGGTGCAGGAGCCGCACGAGATGACGGTGTGCTTCGTGCCGTCGTAGAGCTCCGTGTTCACGCCGAGGACGATCGTGGCGTCGTGGTTCTTCGCCGGCGCCGAGATGATGACCTTCTTCGCGCCCGCGGTGAGGTGCGCCTCGCACTTCTCCTTGTCGGTGAAGAGGCCGGTGCACTCGAGGACGACGTCGACGCCGAGCTCCTTCCACGGCAGCTTCGTCGGCTCCCTCTCGGCGAGGATCTTCGCCTTCTTCGCGCCGAAGGAGATGGTGCCTTCGCCGGCCTCCGCGCGATGCTCGGCGCGGCCGTGGACGGTGTCGTAGTTGTAGAGGTGCGCGAGGGTCTTCGCGTCCGTGAGGTCGTTGATCGCGACGACCTCGAGGTCCTTCACTCCGCGCTCGTTGAGCACGCGGACCATGCAACGACCAATACGACCGAACCCGTTAATCGCGATCTTCGTAGCCATGGCGGGCACGCTAGTCCCGGCGAGGGGGCGCGGCAAGGTCGGTCTGAGGCGCCTTTAAAGGCGCTATTTCGCCTACTGGCAGACCTTGTCGACGCACTTCGGCTCGGTCGGCGGGACGCACGGCGGGACGATCAAGGTGCAGCCCTGCTTCTTGTACTCCTGGCAGTTGCTGTCGTTCACCGTCTTCTTGATCATCTCGAGCTCGGTGGCGCCGGTCTTGTTCATCGCGCCGGTGCACTGGTCGACGCAGTCGGCGTTGATCGCGACGGTCGTGCAGTCGGCGTCGCCGTTGCACGCCTTGTGGCGCGCGACCGCGTCGGTGAGCAGCTTGCCGACGTAGCTCTCGATCGCCTGGCAGGACACGGCCGGACAGATCTGCTCGCAGCCCGGGCCCATCGACGCGGGGGTGCCGTCGGCGCAGATGCGTTGGATGGCGGGGCAGGCGATCGGGATCTCGCCCGGGCAGGCGAACTCGCAATTCGGGCCGGTGCGGCCGACGAACGAGCCGTCGGGGCACTTCTTCGCGTCGTCGGTGCACACGGTTTGACCGGGGCACCTGAACTCGCACTTGGGGCCGGAGCGGCCGACCGTGGTCCCGTCGGGACAGAGGAGCGCGTCCGCGTCGCAGACGACGGGGTCGCACGTCTTCACCGTGCACATGATGCCGCGCGCCGCGCACGTGCAGGAATTGCAGCCGTCGATCGAGGTGAAGTCGTCGCCGAGCTTGTAGGTCGGCACCGGTGCGGTCGGAGACGATGCCCTCACCTGATCGTAGAGCGCCGTGTCGGCCCATGAGCACGTCGAGCCGTCGCCGGTCGGGGAGCCGTCCTTCTTCGTTTGCAGCTGCTGATCGGAGGTTTCGGTCTTTCCGACGGTAACGGCGCTTCCGCCGCAAGCGACGATAACGAGGGCGACGGACGAAGCGACGGCGGCGCGGCGCGTGGGGCTCACGAGGCTCATGGGGCTCATGGGGCGGTTCATCCTCTTACTGCTTCGTCACTTCGGGCACACGAACTCGCATTTGGGTCCGGTGCGACCCACGTAGGTCCCGTCCGGGCACTGTTTCGCGTCGTCGGTGCAGGGCACCGGGCGATCCTCCGGACAGATGAGCTCGCACTTCGGTCCGAGCTTCGCGTTGGACCCGTCCGCGCACGTCCGCGCGATGGCGGGGCACGCGATCGGCTCGTCGCCGGGGCAGGCGAACTCGCACTTGGGACCGGAGCGGCCGACGTACGATCCGTCGGGGCATTTTTTTGCGTCGGCGGTGCAGATCGGTCCTTCGCCCGGGCAGGGCGCGAACTCGCACTTTGGTCCTTGGCGTCCGACGGAGCTGCCGTCCGGGCAGACCTTCGCGTCCATCGTGCAGCCGTGCTCGGGGGGCTGCGGCTGCTCGCACGCGCGAAGCGTGCACATGATCCCTTTGTCGGAGCACGTGCAGTCGTTGCAGCCGTCGATCGATTTGAACTCGTCGCCGAGCTTGTAGGTCGGCACGGGGGCATCGGGCGCGCTGGGCGCGACGAGGTCGTAGGTGGTGGTGTTGGCCCAGGAGCATGACGCGCCGTCGCCGGTGGCGGTCCCGTCTTTTCGGGTCTGGAGCTGCTGCTCGCCGTTCGTCCCGGGCGACGGAATGGACGCCTCGCTGCCGCCGCACGCGACGACCACGGACACGAGCGCAACGGAGGACAGGATGATCGAACGCATGGGCAAGCTCCTCGAAGCCGCGGCGCGACCCAACGTCGTGCTCGCTGGTCCGTGGGTGGCCGCCGCGTCGCGGTTCCGTGAGAGATTCTTTCGTTGTCGTGTCGTTTCACTCGTCGTGCTCCGTCGCGGACTGCCGAGCGGTGTTGGGGCGCGGCGCGACGAAGGGCGAGGGGCACGTGGTCGAGTGGTGTTGTGGCTCCGGGGCGGCGGTCGAGCATGCGCGTCGGACCTGCGCGACGAAGGGGAGCGCGCGGCTGCATGTGGTCGAGTGGTGTGGGTTCAGGGCGCGTCGGACCGGTGCGACGAAGGGGCGAGGGACACGTGGTCGAGTGAGTGTGTTGTGGCTCAGGGCGCGGCGGTCGAGCACGCGCGGCGGACCTGCGCGACGAAGGGGGAGCGCGGGTTGGCTGCGACGAACGTGCTCGCGTTCGCGCGCGCCTCGGAGGCGCGGCCGCTGGCGCAGAGGGCGAGGACGCGCGCGGCCTCGCGTTCTTCGGTCAGCGCTCCGCGTGGGAAGCGGGTCGCGTGCTCGTCGAGGCGGCGAAGCGCGGTCGCGCCGTCGCCGGCCGCGAGCGCGGCATTCGCGGAACGCAGCAACGCGGCCTCTTCTGCGACGAGGTCGCGCGCCGGCCGCGCTGGTGCCGCGGCAGCTCGGCCGGTGGACGCGCTTGCACCCGCGCCGGCCGAGGCCGCGCTCGAACCTGCACCTGCACCTGCACCTGCGCCGGTGGCGCCGGCGCGGGCCGAGGCCGCGCTTGCGCCGCTCGAACCTGCACCTGCGCCGGTGGCGCCGGCGGAGGCCGCGCTTGCGCCGCTCGAATCCGCTGCGCCTGCCGAGGCCGCACCTGCGCCGCTCGGGCCCGCGCCGCTCGGGCCCGCGCCACTCGAGCCTGCGCCGCTTGTGCCCGCACGCGGGCCGCCCGCGCTTGGGCCGCTCGCGGCGTTCGAGCCCGCGCTCCGGCCGTCGCCCGCGCTGTTTGAGCCTGCGCCAACGCCGTTCAGGCCTGCGCCGCTTGCATCCGCGTTTGGGCTTGCGCCTGCTGCGCTCTTCGCGTCGTCGTTTGAGGGCGCGCTTGGTGCGCTGCTGCCGCTGTCGTTCGAGGTCGGGTTTGCGATGTGCGAGCTCGAGCCGTTCGTGCCTGTTGCGCCACTTGCGCTGCCGTTCGCGCCTGCGGCCGCGCCGTTCGGTGCCGCGTTACCGCTGGCTCTCGCGGGCTGGGCTGCTGCGCCGCTCACGCCGGTGGTTGCCGCTGCTTGCGAGACGACGGGCGCTGGCGCTCGCTCTGCGGTCATCACCGCTGCGGTGGTCGCTGCTGCGCTGCCGACGAGGACGACCGCGACGACCGCCTTCGTTCCGACGAGTGAGCTCAGGAACGAGCCCGACGCCGTCGCGCCCGCGGTCGCCGTCTTCGTGACCGTCGCGGCCGTCGCGCCGGCGGCGGCGCCGACCGCGATCTTCGCCGCGACGCGCGCGCGGACGCGGGCGGCGTCGGCGGCGGTGGGGTCGTCGCCGCCCTCCGCGGCGTCGAGGAGCGCTCGCGCGTCGGGGCCGAGGCCGTCCGTCATCGACGCCCTCCACGGGAGGAAGAAGGAAGGGAAGGATGCGCCTCGCGCGCGCGATGGCGCGCGAGGGCGTCCTCGAACGAGAGGCGGGCTGCGCGGAGGCGGGCGTAGGCCGTGTTCACGTTGAGGCCGAGGGTGCTCGCGATGTCGGGCATCGTCATCTGTTCGAGCTGCGCCATCACGAAGACCTCGCGCTTGTCGTCGTCGAGCTCGTCGAGGAGCGCATGCAAGAGCGCGATCGCCTCCGCCCTCTCCATCGACTCGCTCGGGCCCGGCGTGGTCGCGCGGAGCGAGTCGGGATCGACGGAGCCGGCGGGGCTCTTGCGCGCGAGGCTGCGGCGATGGTCGCGCGCGACGCGGAGCGTGATGCCGAAGAGCCACGTGCGCAGCGACGAGCGCCCCTCGAACTCGTCGAGCCTCCGGTGCACGATCACGAAGACCTCCTGCACGACGTCGTCGAGCGAGCCGTCGCGAACGCCGAGACGCTTCGCGCTGCGCCAGACGAAGGCGAAGTGGTCGCGATACACGTCGTCGAAGCACGGGACTGCCGAAAGCGCTGCTTCGGAGACCAAGAGCTTCGGGAGGTGAGTGGAAGCCGCCACGATGACCCGTTAAAGAAAAAGCACCTCGGCGCCGAAATAGGCGCCGGCGCCGACCGCGGCGGGCTCGTGGACCGAGCCCGTACCTTCGACCACGAAGTTCGGGCGATAGAGCGGCACGAGCCCTTCGACCCGCGCCCGCAGCGCGAGCCAGCGCGAGACCTCGAAGCGCGCGAGCCCGCCGAACGCCACGTTGCCCCACGCCTTGCTCGGCGAGAGGTTCGTTTCGGCGCCGAAGCCCGCCGCCGAAGCGACGTCCACCCCGCCGCCCACGCACGGCGACGCCTCGAAGCTCCAGAGCTGCACGAGCGCGAAGCAACCGCGCGCGCCGACCCCCACCACCGAGATGTCCGCGCCACGCCCCGTGCCCGGCACGCTCCGCCGCTGCTCGAGGACGATCCGGCCCAGCGCCTCCACCCGGAAACGCCCCGGCATCCACGCCACGTGCATCGCCCCGCCGAAGCCAGGGCTCGGCAACACCCCGAGATCCCCATGCACCGCGACGCCCGCCGCGAACGCGTGCGGGCCGCCGGCCTCGCGCGGCGCGGGAGGCGCGGGAGGCGCCGGTGCGGGAGGCGGCGGCTGCTCGTCCGCGAGGGTCGCCGGCGGTACGAGCGCGAGCGCGAGGACGACCGCGGTCGCGTCCGCGACGCCGGCGCAGGTCGCGGCCTCGATCTCGCGCTCACCGACGATCGCGCCGCGCCGCGTCTTGAGGAAGACGCGCCAGCTCGACGGCGTCTGCTGCTCGACGTGCGCGTCCGCCTCGAGCACGCCCGGCGCGAGCGTCGCATCGACGTTCCGTAGCGCCGCGGCCTTCACCTCCTCGCTCGATGGACACCCCGACGGCGCGAACCACGTGAGGCGCAGGTTGCCCTCGTCCGCGCGCGCACGCCCCGCGACGAGCATCGCGCCGACGAGCACGGCCGCGCACGGGACAAACCTCACCGGTGCCACTCTATCAACGTGTGTGCCGCGCGAAATCAGTCGAAATCAGTAACGATTCCGCGGACGCTGTGTCAGCGGCCGCGGGGAGGCTGGCACACGTCGAGCCGCGGGCGTCATGTCATGCGCGGCCGCGGCTCTTGCCGGTCGTGATGCCGCCCGCGATGAGGTGCGCGAGGCGGAGCGGCTCCGGGATGTTGCCGTGGAGCGTCGTACGCGCGACGACGCGGCGGGCCTCGTCGATCGTGAGGCCCGCGCGCTGGATCCAGAGGCGCTGCGTCGTCGCGAGCCCGGTCGGCTCGCGCTTCAACGAGCGCCGCGACACGCCGAGCGGCTCGAGCGTCCCCGCGCGCTCGATGAGCCCCCACTTCCGCGCCGCCCCCGGCACCGCGGGTCGATCGTGCGGCGTGCGGCTGAAGAGCGCGCGCTTCACCGCCGCCATGTCCGGCGGCCGCCGCACGACGACGAGGACCGGGATCTGGAGCGCGAGCGAGAGGCCGTGGATGTCGATGACGTTGAACCCACCGACCGCGATGCCCTGGAACATCACCGCCTGGATGTGCTGCCCGAACTGGCTCGCGCGCACGAGCTCCACCACGCGGCGGGTCGAGTCGATCCCGTCGCGGCGGATGCGCCCGCTCACGATCCCGTCGACGCGCGTCGCCGAGCACACGACGCCCACGAGCAGGACGTCCCCGCGGTGATCGCGCGGGAACGGGCCGTCGTCGAAGCCGATGACGTTCAGGACGTCGCGGGCTTCGGCGGGCCGCCGAAGATGCTCGCGCCCTTGCGCTGCGCCGCCTTCGCCTTCTCCTTCTCGGCGTAGGTCGGCACGATGACGCGCTCGCGCGGCGGGATCTCGCGGCCCTCGAAGATCGCCTTGAGCTCCTCGGCGTCGAGCGTCTCGCGCTCGAGGAGGTACTTCGCGATCGCCTCGACGCGATCGCGCTTCGACTCGAGGAGCTGCCGCACGACCACGTACTGCTCGTCGATGATGCGGCGGACCTCCTGGTCGATCTCGCGCGCGGTCTGCTCCGAGTAGTCCTGGCTCCGCTGGTTGTAGTCGCGGCCGAGGAACACCGAGCCCTCCTCGCTCCCGTAGGAGAGGGGGCCCATGCGGCTCATGCCGTACTCGCAGACCATCGCCCGCGCGATGGTCGTGAGCTGCTTGATGTCGTTCGACGCGCCGGTGGTCAGCTTGCCGAAGAAGATCTCCTCCGCGATGCGGCCGCCGAGCGCCGACTGGATCTGCGCCTCGAACTGCTCCTTCGTGCGGCCGAGGACGTCGCCCTTCGGGAGCGGCATCGTCACGCCGAGCGCGCGGCCGCGCGGGATGATCGTCACCTTGTGGACGGGGTCGTGGTTCGAGTTCGCGATCATCATGACCGCGTGGCCCGCCTCGTGGACGGCCGTGTTCCACTTCTCCTCTTCCGTCATCACCATCGAGCGGCGCTCGGAGCCCATGAGGACCTTGTCCTTCGCGAGCTCGAAGTCCGCCTGGCTCACCGCGTCCTTGTCCTGACGCGCGGCGAGGAGGGCCGCCTCGTTGACGAGGTTCTCGAGGTCCGCGCCGGCGAAGCCGGGCGTGCCGCGCGCGATCGTCTCCATGTCGACGTCGGGCGAGAGCGGGACGCGCTTCGTGTGGACGCGCAGGATCTGCTCGCGGCCGCGGACGTCGGGCCGGTTCACCGTGATGCGACGATCGAAGCGGCCCGGACGGAGGATCGCGGGGTCGAGGACGTCGGGGCGGTTCGTCGCCGCGATGATGATGACGCCCTCGTTCGACTCGAAGCCATCCATCTCGACGAGGAGCTGGTTCAGCGTCTGCTCGCGCTCGTCGTGACCGCCGCCGAGGCCCGCGCCGCGGTGACGGCCGACCGCGTCGATCTCGTCGATGAAGATGATGCAGGGTGCATGCTTCTTCCCCTGCTCGAAGAGGTCACGGACGCGCGAGGCGCCGACGCCGACGAACATCTCGACGAAGTCCGAGCCCGAGATGCTGAAGAAGGGGACCCCCGCCTCGCCCGCGATCGCGCGCGCGAGGAGCGTCTTGCCGGTGCCGGGCGGGCCGATCATCAGGACGCCCTTCGGGATGCGGCCGCCGAGGCGCTGGAACTTCTTCGGGTCCTTGAGGAAGGCGATGATCTCCTCGACCTCGTCCTTCGCCTCTTCGACGCCCGCGACGTCGGCGAACGTGATCTTGTTCTGCGAGTCCGAGAGCATGCGCGCCTTGGACTTGCCGAAGCTCATCGCCTTGCCGCCGCCCGCCTGAAGCTGCCTCATGAAGAGGAAGAACATCAGGATGAGGAACCCCATCGGGATCAGCGTGATGATCGTCGACGACCAGAACGGCGACTGGTCCTCCTTCTCGAAGAACACCTTCGGCGGCGCCGCCTTCGGGTCCTCCGGCTTCAGGTTCTCGAGCATCTTCTCGTCGGCGATGGGACCGGTGGCCTCACGCCAGCCGCCGCCCTTCGTCTGGTCGGCGCCGCGAACGCGGTAGCTGTACTCGTGATCCTTGATCTTGATTTCGTCGACCTTGCCCTGCTTTACGTCGCTCACGAAGTCCGTGAAGGCGACGGGGACCTTCTTGTCCGCGGGCGTCAAGAACTGCCAGATCGTGAGGAACATCACGATCAAGACGACCCACAGCAGAAGCGTTTTGTGCGATTGCTTCACGAGAACCTCGGTCTTCTTAGGCTACTACGTCCGATGCCCTCCATCGAGGGTCCGATGCGTGAGCGCGTCATTTCGTCCGTCTCGGCTCGACCATGGCGACCAAACCGTCCGGTAGCCAGACCCGTGCCTCGGTCGACCTCGAGCGGACGAGCGCGGCGATCGCCGCCTGCGTCGCGCGCGGAAGACCCGCCGTCCAGCCCGCCTCCGCCCGCGCGGAGCCAGCCGCCGTCAGGTCGTCCGCGATCGCGGACAGGTGATGCACGACCGCGGGATCGAGCTCGCGGAGGAGCGGCAGCACCTCGTTTCGCACGCGCGTCCGCAGAAAGCGGGGATCCGCGTTCGACGGGTCGGTCGCGGACGGCACGCGATGCCGCTCGAGGTGGGTCACGACGTCGGAACGTAAGGCGCGCAGGAGCGGGCGCACCACCTCGATGTCCGATGCGCCGGCCGCGGGCGAACGAGGCGGCAGGACGGCGAGGCCTCGCGCCCCCGAGCCGCGGAGGACACGCATGAGCACCGTCTCGGCGCGATCCTCGGCGTGGTGGGCCGTGGCGATCGTGGCGCCGTGCGCTCTCGCCGCGCCGGCGAGCGCGGTCCAGCGCGCCGCGCGTGCCCGGGCCTGCAGATTTCCGCCGCGCGGCACGTCGACCTTCGTGCGATCCCACGGCACGCCGTGGTCGCGCGCGAAGCGCTCCGCGAGATCGAGCTCAGCCGCAGCGTCGGGGCGGAGCCCGTGGTCGACGCCGTGCGCCATGAGCCCGAGGCCGAACCGCGGCGCGAGGCGGACGAGGACGGAGAGGAGCGCCATCGAGTCGGGTCCGCCGCTCACGGCGACGAGCACCGTCGTCCCTCTCGCGAGCGCGCACTCGCCCTCGAGCGCGCGCCGCGCGATCGTGGCGAGCGACGGCGTCACGCCGAGCGCCTCTCGAGGAGCGCGACCGTCTCGACGTGGCTCGTGTGCGGGAACATCTCGAACGTCTCCGCCGTCACGAGCGACCAGCCCGCGGCGACGAGCAGCTTCACGTCGCGCGCGAGCGTGGGCGGGTCGCACGAGACGTAGACGATCCGCGAGAGCTTGGTCTTCCCCGCCGCGATCGCGGCGCAAACGTCGCGCGCGCCCTCGCGCGGCGGATCGAGGACGAGGAGGCGCGTCGCCTTCGGGAGCACGAACGCGGCCGCGTCGCCGGCGACGACCTTCACCTTCGCGGAGAGACCTCGCGCCGCGAGGTTGTCGCGCGCCGCCGCGCAAGCGTCCTCGTTCGACTCGACCGCGACGAGCTCACGCCCGGGCGCGAGCATCACGGTGAGGTTCCCCGCGCCGGCGTAGAGCTCCACCGCCGGCGCAGCGTCGCCGGCCAGCTCCGCGACCCGGCGCGCGAGCTCGGCGTTCGCCTCGTCGTTCGCCTGCGCGAAGCCGCCCGGCGCGAGGCGGAGCGGCGCGCCGTCGGCTCCCGTCACGATCGGCGTCGGATCGCCGATCTTCGCCGGCACCTTCACCTCGCCGGCGTACACGCTCGCGCCGGCGATCTCGCCGTTCGCGACCGCGCGCTCGAGCCGCCCGAACGTCGCGGCGGCGAGCTCGCCGCGCCAGCGTAGCTCGATGACGGGCCGCCGCTCGGCGCCGAGCGCGAGGCTCGCTTCGCCGCGGCCGCGCGCGCCGGCGAGGAGCTCCGCCAGCGCCAGCCGCGCGCGATCGAGCGCCGGATCGAGCACGATGCAGGTCGCGACCGCGGCCGGCTCGTGGCTCTTCCGCGCGTACATGCCGGCGACGATCGCGCCGCGCTTCGTCGCCTCGACGTGGACGCGCGCGCGCGTGCGGTAGCCGATCGTCCGCGGCGCGGGGTGGCTCCCGACCGCGACGCCGAGGAGCTTCTCGACGATGCTCGCGTGCTCGGCGCGCTGCGCATCGATTGTAAGATGCATCCAATCGCAGCCCCCGCATCGATCGACGAAGGCGCACGCCGGCGCGGCGCGCTCGGAGGAAGGGGCGAGGACCTGGAGGAGCACGCCGCGGGCCGGTCGCGAGCGCGGATCGATCTCCACGCGCACGTGCTCGCCGCGCGCGACGCCCGGCACGAACACGGCGCGCCGCTCGCCGCCGATCGCGACGTGCCCGACGCCCTCACCGCCGGGGGTGAGCTCCACGATCTCGAGGTCGGCCCTCACTGCGTGCACGCGAACACGGCGTAGCCGCCGGCGGGATCGTTGGAGCCGAGCTCCTTCGCCGTCGTCCACACCACCGCGACGCGGGTGGGGCTCGCCGCGACCGCGACGCTGCCGTCGCGCACGTTGTTGATGCCGGAGATGCGCGTCTGGCGCGAGAAGAGGACGTTGCGGAGCGGCGTCAGCGCCGTCGTCGCGTTGTCGAACACGTGGAGCGCGACCTGTCCTTGCTGCAGCGCCGCGACGTACGCGCGGTTGCCGACGATCGCGACGTCGGCGGCGGTGACCTTGGCCGCGCCCTCGATCGAGTAGCCGTTCGTGTCGGCCTCCTCTTCCTTTCCGAGATCGAAGGCGCGGTACGTGACCGAGCGGCCGGGGCCGGCGCCGTCGGTGACGACGAGGACGCGCTCGCCCGTCGTCGCGAGCGAGCCGAACGTCCCCGGGAACGTGACCGGTCGCGTCGTGCTCGTCGCCACCGTCTGCACGTCGGTGTCGCCCTTCAGCATCAAGAGGCGCACGGTCGTGTCGGACTGGCTCCCGATCGGGCCTTCGCCCGCGTCCGCGCCGGCGTCGCCCGGCGGCGGCGAGCCGGGATCGCCCGGTCCGACCGAGAGGAGGGCGAGGACCTTGTCCGTCGCCGAGACCCACGCGTCGGTGATGTTGTTGCCGCCGAAGGTGCCGCGCGGCTGCACGATGCCCTCCTCGCGCTTGACGGTCGCGATCTTCCCGGCGCCGCCTTCGGTGAACACGATCACGTTGTTGCTCGCGCGCGCGGTGGAGGGGCGCGCGGGGCCGAGGCGGACGTCGGTGCCGTTCGGCGACGGCGAGTCGATGAACTGCGGGAGCGTCATCTTGCCCTTGTCGTCGACGGCGAGGGCGAGCATCTGGAGCGACGGGTTCGGCGGGTCGGCCGTGCAGGAGGCCTTCGAGAGGACCACCGTCCCCGCGCCCGATTCGTTCAAGGCGATGCCGATCCCGTCGCGCTCGACGTCGGCGGAGGCGGCGCAGCGTCCGGGCAGGTTCGGGCGCTCGGCCTTGAGCGCGCCTCCGGATGGGTCGAGCGGCTGGAGCACGAGGCGCGCGGTGCCGATGCCCGGGTCGATCTCGCGATACACGAGGAGGAACCCGCCCGGCGACGCCGCGATCGCGGGCGGGCTCACCACCGTGCCGTCCTGCCCGCTCGAGTTCGCGAGCGGACCGGCGCCGAGCAGCTCGAGCGAGCAGCCGGCGCCGACGCTCGGATCGGCGCTGTCGTTCGCGGGCAGGCACCGCGCCGCCTCGCAGACGCTGCCCTTCGGGCACGCGGCCTTCGGCGTCCCGACCGGGCCGAGCATGATCGCGATGTTGTCCGCGTCGCCGACGTCGACCTCGGAGCAGCCCGCCGCGACGACGGCGCACGACTCGTCGCGCGCCACGCCGGCGAACGCGTACTTCGCGTTCGGGACGCGCCCGAAGCCCGGCGCGGCTGGATCGTTCTTCTGGTACGCGAGCCGCGCGGTGTACCCCTCCGGCAGCCCGCCCTCGAGCATCGGCTGCAGCGTCGGGCACGATCCGTCCTTGAAGGCGCCGATCTCGATCCACTTGATCGCCACGTTCGCCGGCACGTTGACCTCGAGGCCGAGCGGCGATCGCGAGCACGCGAGCCCCATGACGAGCATGAGGCCGAGGGCGCGAGCAGACGATTTCATGGCGCGAGCAAGAAAAGCGAAACGGGCCGAAGCCTACTTGTCCATCGGGATGCGCACGTCCTTGAGCTGCTCGGGGAGCACGTCGACGACCAAGGTCTTCTTTACCCCGTTCGGGGCCGAGAGCTGAAGCGTGTGACGACCCGCGAGGACGGGACGGCTGAAGATGTGTCCGGGCCCGAGCGGCGTGCCGTTGTCGATGATCTGATCGCACTTCGCCGGCATACAAACGACGGTGAGGCTGCCCATCGCGCCCGGCCTCGGCGCGGGAGCGGCGG